>NZ_NBIM01000003.1 GCF_002242685.1 Oceanimonas doudoroffii | reverse complement strand
ATACCTCTAAAGGGCCGTCCGAGACCAGGACGTTGATAGGCAGGGTGTGGAAGCGCTGTGAGGCGTGCAGCTAACCTGTACTAATGACCCGTGCGGCTTAACCATACAACACCCAAGAAGTGTGAGACCTTGCAGGTCGAGACTACGACTTCTTCATCAAAACGCTTTTTCCGAATTATGTTTTTATGCCTGGCGGCCATAGCGTTGTGGAACCACCTGACTCCATGCCGAACTCAGTAGTGAAACGCACCCGCGCCGATGATAGTGTGGCAGCTGCCATGTGAAAGTAGGTCACTGCCAGGCACCCAATTCCGCTGATATAGCTCAGATGGTAGAGCGCACCCTTGGTAAGGGTGAGGTCCCCAGTTCGATTCTGGGTATCAGCACCAAAATTTGTTTGACTGCCATAGCGTTGTGGCCCCACCTGATCCCTTGCCGAACTCAGAAGTGAAACGCAACCGCGCCGATGATAGTGTGGCAGCTGCCATGTGAAAGTAGGTCACAGTCAAACACTCTCTTCCGAAAGCCCGACACTCAAGTGTCGGGCTTTTTTGTTTTGGCCGATGCCGGCTTGACCTTCCCCTTGGGGGAAAGGTTATGGTAGCGATGTCTTCTCATGCCTACGGAGTCGGACATGAACATCAGCAAGGTTGCCAGGCTTACCGGCCTGTCTGCCAAGACCCTTCGCTATTACGAGGCCATTGGCCTTATTCCTGCCCCACATCGGGGAGAAAACGGCTATCGCGAGTATGATGACCATTCGCTCAGACGCATTCGTTTTGTGAAGAATGCGCGGGACGCGGGCTTTAGCCTGGATGAATGCCGTGAGCTGCTGGCGTTGAGTGAAAATGCATGCCGCACCAGCGCCGAGGTCAAGGCGTTGACCTTGGCCCGAATCACGGACATTGAGCAACGCATCGCCCATTTGCAGGCCATGCTGCAAGGTTTACAACGTTTGGCTGATCAATGTCATGGAGATGGCAAACGGGAGTGCCCTATCATGGATGCTCTGGCCGGCGGCCACCTTTCCGCCTCGGTGAAAGAGTGATCAGTATCACGCTTTTATTCCCGCTTATGGCGCAAAATGCACCATAAGTCGTATCTTATCTGCATGTTAACAAGGGGTTATGTCTTGTAGGCAGATTCAGGCAGCAATCAAAGCGAAGATGTGAGCAGCAATGACCGATAACAACAACAGAATTGACGTAAAAAACGTCACGCCCAAGACGCGTTCCCACCGGCCCACCGACGACGGCCATATTTATGTTCGAGCCCAGAGCGGAAAATGGCAGCGATTGCGCAAGATCATGGGGTGGGTACTGATGCTGGTGTTCCTGGTGGGACCCTGGCTGCAATGGAGTGGCCGCCAGGCCATTTTGCTGGATGTAGAGCACCAGCGCTTTCATGTGTTCGGTACCACCATCTGGCCCCAGGATCTGACCCTGTTGGCCTTATTGTTTATGGTGGCGGCCTTTGGCCTGTTTTTCATCACCACCTTTTTAGGGCGGGTCTGGTGCGGTTATCTGTGTCCGCAAACGGTGTGGACCTTTATCTTTATCTGGTTTGAGGAAAAGTTCGAGGGCAGTGCCAACAAGCGCCGTCAGCTCGACAAGTCGCCCTGGAACGCCAACAAGATCTGGCGCAAGGCGGCCAAGCACACCGGCTGGCTGGCGGTTTCACTGCTCACCGGCTTTACCTTTATCGCCTACTTTGTGCCGGCTACCGAGCTGGCTGTGGGCCTGGCCACCTTCTCTACCGGTTTCTGGACGGGGTTTTGGGTGCTGTTCTTCGCCTTTTGCACCTATGGTAACGCCGGCTTTATGCGCACCATAATGTGCACCCACATGTGCCCTTATTCCCGCTTCCAGTCGGCCATGTTCGACAAGGACACCTATACCGTCAGCTATGACGTCGAACGGGGTGAGCAGCGGGGGCCGCGGCCACGCAAAAAGGATCCGAAAGAACTGGGCCTGGGCGATTGCATCGATTGCGACATGTGCGTGCAGGTGTGTCCGGCGGGCATCGATATTCGTGATGGCCTTCAATACGAGTGCATCAACTGCGGTGCCTGTATCGACGCTTGTGATCAAACCATGGCGCGCATGGGTTATGAGCCGGGGCTCATTAGCTACACCACGGAGCACCAACTGAAGCACAGAGAGACCCATGTGGCGCGACCCAAGTTGATTGGTTACGGCATCATCATGGTGATCATGCTGGGAGTATTTGCCTATATGGCCACCCGTATCATGCCCATGGGACTGGAGGTAATACGGGATCGCAACCAGCTTTACCGGGAAACCACCGAAGGACTGGTGGAAAACACCTATACCCTTAAGTTGCTCAACAAGACCCTGGAGCCGGCCACCTACCAGCTGAGTGTGAAGGGAATGGATGAAGTTGAATGGATAGGCCCGTCCGAAGTCAGCATTGACGGCGGTGAGGTGCTTAGCCTGCCGGTCAGCCTGTCGGCGGATCCTTACCTGCTGTCTTCCCCGGTGCGCGACATTACCTTTGTAATGCGTCGCCAGGGGGCCGATGCCCAAGACAGCAAGTCGTCGGTCAGCACCGAGAGCAAGTTCTTCAGCGCCCTGCGCTGACAGGCAAGAAAGCGTGTTAGAGTGAGCCGCAGCGACCCTGCGGCTTTTTTAGTGGAGACATATGGATTACTACCAACTGACCCCGGACGTGATCGACGAGGCGCTGGCCAGTGTTGGCATATACGTGGACCGCGGCCTGATGGCCCTGAACAGCTACGAGAATCGGGTTTATCGCTTTCAGTCGGAAAGCGACGGTACCCTGGTGGCCAAGTTTTATCGCCCTGAACGCTGGTCTCGGGCGCAGATTGAGCAGGAGCTGGACTTTGTCACCGCCGCCGCCGAGCAGGGAGTGCGAGTGGCCGAGCCGCTGCAACGTGACGATGTGCGTTTGTTTGAACTCAATGGCTTGCTGTTTTCGGTCTGGCGTTCGGTACCGGCCCGGGCCTTTGAGCCGGACAACCTGGAGCAGTTGGAGGCCCTGGGTGAGCAACTGGCCCGGCTTCATGGCGTGGGTGAAACCCTGAGCCTGGATCAGCGGCCACAGATGACGCCGAAGACGGAGCTGGTTCACTCTCGTCGCGTGCTGGAGCAGCAGGCGGCCATTCCTGCGGCCTTGCGGCCGCGTTTCTTTGCGGTGCTGGATGAGCTGACCCAGGGGGTGATCGAAGGCTATCGCCCCGGCGGGCTTATCGGTATTCACGGCGACTGCCACGGCGGTAACCTGTTGTGGCACCAGGGCCCCTGGCTGCTGGACTTCGACGACTGCCGAAAAGGTCCGGCGGTGCAGGATCTGTGGATGATGCTGAGCGGCGATCGCAGCGAGCAGCTGATGCAGCTCGATACCCTGCTGGCCGGCTATGAGAATGTGCGCGAATTCAACAGCGCCGAGCTGGCACTGATCGAACCGTTGCGTGCTTCACGCATGATCAACTACATGGCCTGGCTGGCGGCGCGCTGGAGCGATCCAGCCTTTCCGGTGGCCTTTCCCTGGTTCAACACCGAGGATTACTGGCAGCGGCAACTGGGAGCCCTGACCGAACAACTTCAGAGCCTTTCGGCACCGCCGTTGTCCTTGACCTCTTGGAGCTGATTCCTTAATTTGGGTCAGCCTTAAAACGAACGGGATTTACCCTATGAAAAAGCTGATGTTTGCCCTTGTGACCCTGTTGCTCGCTCCCCTGGCCCAGGCCGCCCCCGAGTTTCGGGAAGGGGTGGAGTACACCGTGGTCAGTGAAGTACCCAGCAGCAAGCCGGAAGTGACCGAATTCTTCTCCTATGTTTGCCCTCACTGCTACAGCTTTGAGCCGCTGATGGACAACCTGGCCGAGCGACTGCCCGATGCCGAAATCAACAAGGTGCCGGTGAGCTTTCTTGGCCGTGAGCTGGGCCCGGTGCTGCAGCGCGCCTATGGTGCGGCCGTGCTGCTGAAGGTGGAAGACAAACTGACTCCGGTGATGTTTGACCGTATTCACCGCCAGAAAAAAATGCCCGGCTCCATTGAAGAGGTAAAGGATGTCTTTGTTGCCAATGGCGTGGATGGCAAGGAGTTTGATGGTGTGATCAACAGCTTTGCCCTGAACGGCATGATTGCCAAATACGACAGGCTTACCGAGCAGTTCAATGTGCGCGGCACCCCCACGGTGATCGTGCGTGGCAAGTATGAACTGAACATGGGTGAAATTGGTTCGGAAGACCGCTTCTATCGCGTGGTGGAATACCTGCTGGCGGCCGACTAACACCAAGAACAGGCTCCCCTTTATTCTTTCTGGGGAGCCTGTTTGGCCGCCATGCGGTGAATATTGGTTTCGTCAAAACCGTCGCCCAGCTCCTTCCAGTGCACCTTGGGCAGGTGAAACAGATAAAACCGCTCCCGATGCATATCGGTGACAAATCCCATGCCCAGCTGGGTCAGTTCATGGTGTATGTCCGACACGAATTGCTGATTGAAGTGCTGCCGGCCAGACAGGCTGGTAATGTCCTCCCGAGTCAGGTAGACCCCGCCGCTTTCCTTGCCAAAACAGTCACGCAGCCATTCGGCAAACTCCCTCGCACTTTTCATCGGCTTCTCCTTGATGATGAGGCTCCGACTTACTCCCGCAATCGGACCAGCAGGCGATCCATGGCCCGATAACTCAGGGCCTCGGTCAGATGCGGCCGCCCAATATGCCGCTCACCGGCCAGATCGGCGATGGTGCGGGCCACTCGAATAAGTTTATGCCAGGCTCGTATAGACAGCTTCATGTGGTGCAGCGCCTGCTCCAGAAAGGCGGCGTCATCCCTGCTCAGCGGGCACAGTCGTTCCATCTCGGCGGCACTCAAGTGAGCGTTGCTCTTGCCGGCCCTGCTCAGCTGACGCTGTCGTGCCGCCAGCACCCTGGCCCGCACCTCGGCTGTTCCTTCCGGTTTTTGCCGTGGCCGACTCAGCTCCCCGGGCGGCAGTTGCGGCACTTCCACCGACAGATCAAACCTATCCGCAAAGGGGCCGGAGATTTTGCCGAGGTAACGCAAAATCTGCTCCGGTGAACTGCGGGTCAGGCCGTCCTGATAATGGCCACAAGGGCTGGGATTCATGGCGCCGATCAGCTGAAAGCGGGCGGGAAAACACACGCTGTGGGCGGCCCGGGAAATATTAATGGTGCCGGTTTCGAGGGGCTCGCGCAGGGCATCCAGCACTCGGCGTTCAAATTCGGTCAGCTCGTCAAGAAACAGTACGCCGTGATGGGCCAGGGAGATTTCTCCCGGCTTGGGATGGCTGCCACCGCCCACCAGGGCCGCCGCCGAGGAAGAATGGTGAGGCTGGCGAAAGGCCCGTTGCCGCCAGTGCTCGGCGTCGAGTGGCTGGCCGCTGATGGAGCGAATGGCCGCCGCCTCCAGCGCTTCCTGCTCGGTCATGGGCGGCAGCAAGCCGGGCAGGCGGCTGGCCAGCATGCTTTTGCCGGTGCCTGGGGGACCAAGAAACAACAGGTTGTGCTCGCCGGCGGCGGCGATCTCCAGAGCCCGCTTGCCGGTTTCCTGGCCGATGACCTCGCTCAGGCAAGCGCTAACGGCAGGCTCGGTGCCGGGCCTGTGTTCGGGATGGAGCAGTTCGCCTTGCTCGCGCAGCCAGGCGGTAATGGCCAGCAGGTGGGAGGCCAGCAGCGCCGGGCAGGGACTGATCAGGCCGGCCTCGGCACCGTTGGCGGCGGGAATGATGAGCCGGCGATCGCTGTCGCGGGCGGCCAGCACCGCCGGCAAGGCTCCCTTGATGCCGCGCAGCTCGCCGGTGAGGGCTAACTCGCCGAGAAATTCCAGCCCATCAAGGGAAGATGCCGGTATCTGCGCCGAAGCAGCGAGAATGGCCATGGCGATGGGCAGGTCAAAACGACCGCCGTCCTTGGGCAGATCCGCCGGCGCCAGATTGATGGTGATGCGCCGCGCCGGAAATTCAAACCCGGCATTGATCAGGGCGCTGCGCACTCGGTCCCGTGCTTCCTTGACCGTGGTTTCCGGCAATCCCACTATGTTGAATGCCGGCAAACCATTGGCGAGATGGGCCTCCACCGTGACCAGGGGGGCGGTCACGCCCAGACTGGCTCGGGCAAACACAATGGCAAGAGACATAGGTCATTCCTTGAAGTTTTATTTTTATTAATTGATGTTTCTTAGTTTTTTTAACTGGTTGGGAGTGGTCTGTGATCGGGTTTTTTAGTGATACCCGTTCAATAAAGTCTTGAGTAGTGTAGAACACTGTGCTAGTTCTATAGGCCAGCCGCGCCGGAGTTCCCGGTAGAGAGCAATTATTTTTGGTTGGTTTTATGCATTCCATCGTTCGTTTCGTGAACATTATTGTGGTCCTAGTGGTGATTATTAAATCTCCGCTCGGGGCACTGTGGTCTGACGAAAGGTAAAACCAGTCAACGACAACACACAAACCCCCGAGTCACTCGGGGGTTTTTTTTTATAAAAACTTTGGCAGCAATACAGGGACAGATAATCACATGAATGGCGCACAGTACATTGTCCAGACACTGAAACAACAAGGGGTAACCCAGATCTTCGGCTACCCCGGCGGTGCCATCATGCCGCTCTACGACGCCCTCTACGACGGCGGCGTGGAGCACCTGCTGTGCCGCCATGAGCAGGCTGCCGCCCTGGGCGCGGTGGGCTATGCCAGAGCCAGTGGTCAGGTCGGCGTGTGCATGGCCACCTCCGGCCCCGGCGCCACCAACCTGATCACCGGTCTGGCCGATGCCATGCTTGACTCCATTCCGGTGGTGGCCATCACCGGCCAGGTGCCCATGGCCGCCATCGGCACCGACGCTTTTCAGGAAGTAGACGTACTGGGCATGTCGCTTTCCTGCACCAAGCACTCCTATCTGGTAGAGAATGTGGAAAATCTTGGCGACATCATCGCCGAAGCCTTTGAAGTGGCCCGCTCCGGTCGGCCCGGCCCGGTACTGATCGACGTGCCCAAGAACGTGCAGGTGGCATTGGTGGAGCCTCGCGCCACCGTGCCCTGCACCACGGCCCCCAACGCCCTTGACGAGGCCGCCCTGGCCAAGGCCAGGGCCATGCTGGCCGAGGCCCGTCAGCCAATTCTCTACGTGGGAGGGGGCGTGGGCATGGCCAATGCCGAGGCAGAATTACGTGCTTTTGCCGAGCGCAGCGGCATTCCCGCCGTGACCACGCTGAAGGGCATCGGCACGCTGAACCCGGACCATGAACTGTTTTTGGGCATGCTGGGCATGCATGGCACAAAAGCCGCCAACCTGGCCGTTCAGCAGAGTGATCTTCTGATGGTAGTGGGTGCCCGTTTTGACGACCGAGTGACCGGCAAGCTGGATGCCTTTGCGGTGAATGCCAAAGTGATTCACCTCGACAAGGACGCCGCCGAATTTGGCAAGGTGCGTCAGGCCCATGTGGGCATTGATGCCGAACTGCAGCAGGTGCTGCCCCGGCTCACCGGTGAGCATCTGGCCATTGATGCCTGGCGTGACCAATGCAAGGCGCTCAAGGCCGAGCATCAGTGGCGCTACGATCACCCGGGCGAGGCCATCTATGCGCCGCTGATGCTCAAACAACTGAGCGAGGCGCTGGACGACACCGCCATGATCAGCTGTGACGTGGGCCAACACCAAATGTGGGTGGCCCAGCACATGCGTTTTACCAGCCCGCGTAATCATTTGAGCAGCGCCGGCCTGGGCACCATGGGCTTTGGCTTGCCCGCCGCCATTGGTGCCAAACTGGCTCGCCCCGAGCACGAGTCGGTACTGGTGTCCGGCGACGGCTCTTTCATGATGAACGTGCAGGAGTTGGGCACCCTCAAGCGCGCCCAGCTGCCGGTGAAAATGGTGCTGCTCGACAACCAGCGCCTGGGCATGGTGCGCCAGTGGCAGGAGCTGTTCTTTGATGGCCGCTTCAGCGAAACCATTTTGACCGACAACCCGGACTTCGTGGCCATGGCCGCCGCCTTTGGCATTCCGGGCGAAACCATTACCCGCAAGGAGCAGGTGCAGCCCGCCATCGCGCGCATGTTGCAGGCCGACACCGCCTACCTGCTGCACGTGCGTATTTCAGAGGAAGAAAACGTCTGGCCCCTGGTGCCGCCGGGCGTTGCCAACGATCAGATGATGGAGAGCAAAGCATGAACCAGCACAATTTGCAGATAGAAGCCCAGTTTCGCCCGGAAGTGCTTGAGCGGGTGCTGCGCATGACCCGTCACCGCGGCTTTCGCGTGGACGACATGGAAATGTCCACCGCCGCCGATTGTCAAAGCCTGAGCATCAGGGTTACTGTCAGCAGTGAGCGTCCCATACAGCTGCTGAGTCGCCAGCTGGAAAAGCTGATGAACGTGACCCGCGTTGAAACGCATCTCATGGAGCAACCGCTGAAACAATCGGCCTAAGGAAAACAACAATGTCTACCGCCAATTACATCTGGTTCAACGGGAAAATGGTGCCCTGGGAAAAGGCCCAGGTGCACGTGATGACTCATGCCCTGCATTACGGCTCCTCGGTGTTTGAAGGCATTCGCGCCTACAACACTCCCCAGGGATCCGTGGTGTTCCGGCTGGAAGAGCACGTGCAGCGGCTGTTTGACTCGGCCAAGATTTACCGCATGACCATTCCCTATACCAAGGCGGAGCTGATGGATGCCTGCCGGGCGGCGGTGGCAGACAACAAACTCGACAGCGCCTACCTGCGCCCGCTGGTGTTTGTGGGCAACGTGGGCATGGGCCTGAACGCGCCCAAGGACGTGCCCTGCGAGGTGATTATCGCCGCCATTCCCTGGGGCGCCTATCTGGGCGAGGAAGGGCTGGAAAATGGCGTGGATGTCTGCGTCACGTCATGGAACCGGCTGGCGCCCAATACCATGCCCACCGGCGCCAAGGCGGGGGGTAACTATCTGTCGTCCCAGCTGATTTCCGGTGAGGCCAAGCGCCACGGTTACAGCGAGGGCATTTCCCTCGACGTGCACGGTCACCTCAGCGAGGGCGCCGGGGAAAACCTCTTTCTTATCAAGAACGGTGTGCTCTACACACCGCCGGTCACCGCCTGCATACTGCCGGGCATTACCCGTGATACCCTGATGACCCTGGCGCGGGAAGCCGGGTACGAAGTGCGGGAAGAAGCCATTGCCCGGGAGGCCCTCTATCTGGCCGATGAAATGTTCATGACCGGTACCGCCGCCGAAGTGACCCCGGTGCGCAGCGTGGACGGCATCACCCTGGGAGAGGGTAAACGCGGCCCGATCACCAAAGAGCTGCAGCAGGCCTTTTTTGGCCTGTTTGACGGCAGCACCCAGGACAAGTGGGGCTGGCTCACCCCGGTCAACGACTAATTCAAATCAATGGAGATGGGGCGCCAAGCCCCGCCGTTCTCAAGCAAAATCAGGAGTAAAAGGAATGCCAAGGTATCGTTCAGCCACCACCACTCACGGCCGCAACATGGCCGGTGCCCGCGCCCTGTGGCGCGCCACCGGCATGACCGAAGACGATTTCGGCAAGCCGATTATCGCCGTGGTGAACTCCTTCACCCAGTTCGTGCCCGGCCATGTGCACCTCAAGGACATGGGCCAGCTGGTGGCCCGCGAGATCGAGGCGGCTGGCGGTGTGGCCAAGGAATTCAACACCATTGCGGTGGATGACGGTATCGCCATGGGCCATGGCGGCATGCTTTATTCCCTGCCCAGCCGGGAGCTGATTGCCGACTCGGTGGAGTACATGGTCAACGCCCACTGCGCCGATGCCATGGTGTGCATCTCCAACTGTGACAAGATCACTCCCGGCATGCTGATGGCCGCCCTGCGGGTCAATATTCCGGTGATCTTCGTGTCCGGCGGCCCCATGGAAGCGGGCAAGACCAAGCTGTCCGATCAGCTGATCAAGCTGGACCTGGTGGACGCCATGATCCAGGGCGCCGATCCCACCGTGTCCGACGCCCAGAGCGAACAGGTTGAGCGCAGTGCCTGCCCCACCTGTGGTTCCTGCTCCGGCATGTTTACCGCCAACTCCATGAACTGCCTGACCGAAGCTCTGGGTCTGTCCCAGCCCGGCAACGGTTCCCTGCTGGCTACCCACGCCGATCGCGAGCAGCTGTTCAAGACCGCCGGCCATCGCATTGTCGAGCTGACCAAGCGCTACTACGAAGGTGAAGACGCCGGCGTGTTGCCCCGCAACATTGCCACCAAGTCCGCCTTTGAAAATGCCATGGTGCTGGATATCGCCATGGGCGGCTCCACCAATACCGTGCTGCACCTGCTGGCCGCCGCTCAGGAAGCGGAAGTGGACTTCACCATGGACGACATCGATGCGCTGTCGCGCAAGGTACCCCAGCTGTGCAAGGTGGCCCCGTCCACTCAGAAGTACCACATGGAAGACGTGCACCGCGCCGGTGGCGTCATGGGCATTCTGGCCGAGCTGGCCCGGGCCGGCCTGCTCAATACCGAGGTGAACACCGTGCTGGGCATGACCCTGGCCGAGCAGCTGGGCAAATACGACATCATGGTCACCGACGACGACGCGGTGAAAACCATGTTCCGCGCCGGTCCAGCGGGCATTCGCACCACCCGGGCGTTCAGCCAGGACTGCCGCTGGGACACCCTGGATGATGACCGTGCCGAAGGCTGCATTCGCAGCATCGACAATGCCTACAGCCTGGAAGGCGGCCTGGCCGTGCTGGCCGGCAACCTGGCCATTGACGGCTGCATCGTCAAAACCGCCGGCGTGGCCGACGACAACCTCACCTTCCGTGGCCCGGCCCGCGTGTTTGAAAGCCAGGACACCGCCGTGGCTGGCATTCTCGGCGGCGAGGTCAAGGCCGGTGAAGTGGTGGTGATCCGCTACGAAGGTCCCAAGGGCGGCCCGGGCATGCAGGAAATGCTCTATCCCACCACCTATCTCAAATCCATGGGCCTGGGCACCAAGTGCGCCCTGATCACCGACGGTCGCTTCTCCGGCGGCACCTCCGGCCTGTCCATCGGCCACGTTTCGCCCGAGGCGGCCAACGGCGGCACCATCGGCCTGGTGCAGACCGGTGACATCATCGACATCGACATTCCGGCCCGCAAAATCGAGCTGGCGGTGTCCGAACAGGAGCTGGCGGCCCGCCGTGAAGCCATGGACGCCAAGGGCGAACAGGCCTGGCGCCCGGTTGACCGCGAGCGGGAAGTGTCCTTTGCCCTGCGCGCCTACGCCTCACTGGCCACCAGCGCCGACAAGGGCGCGGTGCGCGACCGCAGCAAGCTGGGGGGCTGAAGCATGGCACAGCCGGCATTGAAGGAAGAAAAAGGCACGCCCCGTTCGGCCTCCGAGTATCTGCGTCATATTCTGCTGTCGCCGGTGTATGAGGCGGCCCGGGTCACGCCGCTGTCACCGCTCAAGAAAATTTCCGAGCGGCTGGGGCACCCGGTGTCCCTCAAGCGGGAAGACATGCAGCCGGTGCATTCTTTCAAGCTGCGTGGTGCCTACAACAAGATTGCCCAGCTGACTACCGAGCAGCAGCAGCGCGGCGTGATCGCCGCCTCGGCGGGCAACCATGCTCAAGGGGTGGCACTGTCGGCGGCCAAACTGGGCATTGACGCCATCATCGTCATGCCCACCGTCACCCCCGATATCAAGGTGGAGTCGGTGCGCCGCTTTGGCGGCCAGGTGGTGCTGCACGGCAACAATTTCGACGAAGCCTATGCCCGTTGCCTGGAGCTGGCGCAGGAAAAAGGCATGACCCTGATTCCGCCCTTTGATGACGAGGACGTGATCGCCGGTCAGGGCACGGTGGGACGCGAGCTGCTGGAGCAGGACACTCGACTGACCCATGTATTTGTGCCCGTGGGCGGCGGCGGCCTGGCCGCCGGCGTGGCGGTTTACATCAAGCAGTTGCTGCCCCAGGTCAAGGTGATCGGAGTGGAAGCCGAGGGCTCCGCCTGCCTCAAGGCGGCGCTCAATGCCGGGGAAGTCGTTACCCTGGACCGGGTCAGCATGTTTGCCGACGGCGTGGCGGTAAAGCGCATGGGCAGCGAGACCTTTCGTCTGTGCCGGGAGTTCCTTGACGGCGTGATCACCGTGACTTCCGACGAGATCTGCGCCGCGCTCAAGGACATTTTTGAGGATACGCGGGCCATTGCCGAGCCCTCGGGGGCGCTGTCGCTGGCCGGCCTCAAGAAATACAGCCAGGCCGGGGACTATGCCCACGCCCGCATGGCGGCGGTGCTGAGCGGCGCCAATGTCAACTTTCACTCCCTGCGCTATGTATCCGAGCGGTGTGAACTGGGTGAAAAGCGGGAAGGGGTGCTGGCGGTAACCATTCCCGAGCGTAAGGGCGCCTTTCTGCAGTTTTGCGAGGTGCTCGGCAACCGCATGGTGACCGAGTTCAACTACCGCTATTCGGCGGAAGACAAGGCGGCGCTGCTGGTGTCGGTGCGGCTGTCCGACGGCGATCGGGAGCTGGCGCAGATCATGGCGGAGCTGGAGCAGGCCGGTTATCCGGTGGCCAACATGACCGACAACGATCTGGCCAAATCCCATGTGCGCTACATGGTGGGCGGCCGGCCGCCCAAGCCGTTGCAGGAGCGTCTGTACGGCTTTCAGTTTCCGGAGCAGCCCGGTGCCCTGATGCGCTTTTTGCGCACGCTTGGGACCCACTGGAACATCAGCCTGTTTCACTACCGTAACCACGGTGCCGAATACGGCCGAGTGCTCTGTGCCTTTGAGCTGCCCGACAGCGATTTGGCCTCGTTTGAAAGTCATCTGGCGGAGCTGGGCTACACCTGGTACGACGTGACTCAGGATCCCGCTTACCGCTTTTTTCTGGCTCACTGAACGGGCTTGCATCCATCCTACTCAATGCCGGGCCTGCCCCGGCATTTTTAATTCCCAAAGCCTGCATTGAATCCTCTGTTAACCTTAATACAACACTGTTCACAATAATGTGTTGACCATTTTTCGTTCGGCTGTTTTAATCGCGCCGTTCTCTTTGTTCTTTTCTTTTGGTACAGGAGTGTCTTTCGTGGCGCTGTTGTCTTCCCTGCTGGCTGCCATTGGCCAGATATATTTTTTGAACAACCGTCTTGCCGGTGCCCTGATCGTGGCGGGCGTGGTCTGGGTGTCGCCCTGGATGGCTGCCACCATGGTGCTGGCCACCCTGGCCGCCACGTTGCTGGCGCTGGCCTGCAAGTGGGAGCCCGAGGCCTGGCGCGATGGCCTGTTCGGTTTTAACGCCGCCCTGGTGGGGCTGGCCTTTGGCCTGTTTGCCGAGCACACGCCGTTCTGGCTGCTGATGTCGGCACTGGGCGGTGGGCTTTCGGCCTGGATCTACTACCGGCTGCGCCGGCAGGCCGCCATTCCCTGGTATACGCTGCCGTTTAACCTGGTGGTGCTGCCCTGGCTGTATTTTATGGGCCAGCGGGTCGCCGACGAGGTGCCTCAGGGCTATAACTTCTCGTTGTCGGCCATCGGGCAGGTGATCTTTCTGCCGGATACGGTGCCGGCGGTACTGATCTGTGCCGCCTTGCTGCTGGCCGGCATCGGCATGCTGGGCTGGGCTTTTGTGGGTGCCATGGTGTCGAGCGGTGCGGCCCTGCTGTTGCTGGTGAACCCGGATTACATCAACTTTGGCCTGACCGGCTATAACGGCGTACTGGCGGCCATCGCCATGTTCTGGCATGGCAGCCGGCAGATCTGGATATTGCTGGCCCCGGCCCTGGCCGGGCTGATGACCGCGGTGATGCTCAAGCTGGGCCTGCCCATGCTGACCATGCCCTTTGTGCTGGCCTGCTGGCTGTGCCTGGCAATGCAGAAGGGCTTGTGTTATCACCGGCCGGCACACACGACCAACAGGGAGTAAGTATGAAACTGGGATTTATCGGCATTGGGCTGATGGGAAAACCGATGACCGAGCGACTGCTGGCCGCCGGTTTTGATGTCACCGTGTGGAACCGTAGTGCCAACAAACTGGCCGAGGTGGCCGCCGCCGGCGCACACGTGGCGGGCAACATTGGCGAGCTGACCGAAAAGGTGGATCTGGTGCTGCTGTGCCTGGCCAATACCGCCGTGGTGGAAAGCGTGGTTTTTGGCCCGGGCGGTGTGGCCGAGCACGGCCGCGCCGGTCAGCTGCTGGTGGATTTTTCCAGCTCCGATCCCGATGCCACCCGTGACTATGCCGTCCGGCTGAAAGATGCCTGTGGCATGGGCTGGGTCGACTCGCCGGTGTCCGGTGGTGTGGCCGGTGCCGAGGCGGGCACCCTGGCCATTATGTGTGGGGGTGAGACTGCCGATATCGAGCGCATTCGCCCGGTGCTGGCGCCGTTGTCCCAGCGGATGACCCGCATGGGGGGAGTGGGTGCCGGTCAGGTCACCAAGGTGTGCAACCAGATGATCGTGGGTTGCAACCTCATGGTGCTGGCGGAAATGATGGCCCTGGCCAAGGCCTGCGGTGTGGATGCGGAGCAAATTCCCACCGCTCTGGCCGGCGGTTTTGCCGACTCCAAGCCCATGCAGATCACCGGTCCGCTGATGGCGGAAGAGGTAAATCCGGATCCCAAATGGCATGTGCGCACCCTGCTCAAGGATCTGGACATGGCTGTGGCCCAAAGCCAGCGTGCCGGCAGCGCCACGCCCATGTCGGGGCTGGCCGCCCAGCTGATGCGTCAGCACGGCAGCAAGGGCTACCTTGAGCGGGACCCGGCCACCCTGATCAAGCTGTACAAGGACGCCTGAGGCGAATCCACAGTCGGCCCTGTAAGCACGATCAAAAAAGAGGAGCCAAGGCTCCTCTTTTTGTGTTTAAGGCAACGGCTCAGGCCGTTTCCAGCGCCAGGCTGTGTTTGTAGTAGTCGTTGGCCCGGGTCAGGTCCTTGCGCTTTTCCGCCAGCTGGGCCAGCAGCACGTAGTCCTGAGCGTCGGGCTTTTGGGCCACCGCCTGTTGCAGCTGCTGCTCGGCCTGCTCGTCCTGGCCGTCTTTCAGATACAGCCGGCCCAGGGCCGAATGCAGCTCGGGCAGGCTTTCCTTCCTGGCCTTTTTCTCCAGTGCGGCGAGCAACGGGTGGTAGTCGCTCAGCTGCAGCCGGGTGGCACACAACAGCAGGCCCGCATCGGTTTTCTTGTCGAGGCCTTCCAGCAGCAGTTGCTGGGCTTCCTTGTGGGCCTTGAGGCCGATCAGCCGGTCACACAACGGCAGCAACAGCTCGGCGTTGTATTTGTCCTTGCGCGGCAGGGCCTGCCAGACCTTGATCAGGCCATCACTGCCTTCGTCATGGGCGGCCTGATCAAAGCGCCCCAGCCAGCACTGCTGCTGCAGGGCGTCCTTTTCATCGGCGCCGATCAGGTTCTTGCCGGCCAGGCTGTCGAGAATACCGTGCAGGGCCTGCCACTGGCCGGTGGCCAGATACACGTCCTTTTGCAGCTTGAGCAGGGCCGGCTGATGGCCATAGGTGGCTTCCAGCTCTCGCACACCGGCCAGGGCCTGGTCAAACTGCCCTTGCTGATATTGCAGCCGGGCCTGGGTAATGCCCACCGCCAGGCTGGCGGCAGGGTGCTGCTCCTGGGCCTGACGCAGGTAGTCGTCGCGTTTTTCCTCGTTGCCCTGGGCCTGGGCGGCGCTGGCGGCATTGAGGTAGTTGAGCAGTGCCAGTTCGTTGCCCTTGGTGCCCTTGAGCAGCATTTTCTCGGCGGTAGCGTAGTCTTCCGCCACCAGCGCCTGCATACCGCTCTGGGTGTAGTTCAGGGCCTTGCGTCGGCGACGGCCGATAAACCAGCCGCGGGTACGATGGCTGAGGCCAAAAATGCGGCCCAGCAGCCATTCCACGAACAGCAGCAGCAGGTAGAACAACACCGCGCCTACCAGGAATACGGTAACCGTGGTTTCAATGGTGTAGTTGCCGGCGGCCACCAGTACATAGCCCTGGCGACCCATGAACTCCGGGCCCACTATCAGGCCGACGGCCAGAATGGCGACGATAATCGCGAGTCGTATCATGAGTCCCCCTTACAGGCCGGTGAGCAGGCGTTGCAGCCGGTCATCCAGCAGCTGTTGCAGGTGTTCCTGGGCGGCAAACTGCTCCGGGTAGTCCACGCTGATCTGCTGGCCTTCAAGCTGTTCGATTTGCTCCAGCATAAACTGGCGCACGCTGTCGTCGGCAAAGTAGTCCTGCAACCACTGCTTTGACTGGGCCAGGGAGCTGTCGAAGATCTCCTGCTGCTCGCGGTAGACCGCCAGCTGGCCCTGCAGCAGCTTGCCCTTGAGGTTTTCGCTCAGGTACCAGTGTTGCTGGGGGGAAAGCAGGGCCTCGACGTTGCCGTCGCGACGGCGCACGGTGACGAAGTCGTCGGTAAAGCTGGCCCAGCTCTTTTTCAGGTTGTCTTTCCAGTCGCTGACCGACTCGGACAGGGCGAGGTCGGGTTCCTCGGCCCGGGCCATGATCACGCCGGCCAGTTTGAGCTTGTCGACCTGATCATTGATGCTGTTGAGCTTAATCACCAGGCCTTCGCGATCGACCTTTTTCACCGACTTGATGCTGGCAATGTCATCGGCCAGGGCCTTGCGAATGGGCACCAGGGTGGGATCGTTGAGGGCGGCCAGGCGCTCGTCGGCGTTGGCCAGCATCATGGCGGCAGACACGGCGTCATGCTCCAGCCACAGCTTGCGGCCGGCCATGCGCACCAGGTATTCGGCTTCCGCCAGCATCCAGTCGTTGGGGCGCTTGCTGTCGAGATCCAGCACCTTGCGCGACAGGCCTTCCACCTGTTCGGTCACGCTGTTCTGGGCGCTTTCCAGTTTGCCGAGGGTCGCGCCCTGTTCGCTCTTGAGGCTGTCAATGGTGGACTGCTGCTGCGCCAGGCGCGCTTCCAGGCTGGCAAGCTGGCCGGCCTGGGCCACGCCCTGCTGATGACCGTGCCAGTACAGGCCGCCGGTCAGGATCACCGCCAGCACAATGGCGACCGTGGCCAGCCCCTTGCCGGAGGAAGGCTGCTTTTCCTGTGCCGGCTCGGGGGAGCTGGCCTGCTCGGCGGCCGGGGTTTCGGGAGCCGGGGTGTCTGCCTGATTAGAGGCGCCGGCAACCAGCTTGTCGTCCCGCTTGTCTTGATTCTTGTCAGTCATTCCTTTTCCTCTCATCCAGGGCGTTGAGCAACGCCGGGTTGGATGCGCCTTTCGCATTGATGATGTGAGTAAACCCCAGGGCCTTCGCCTGCTCGACCACGCGAATGCTGGGTACAATCAATAAACGGCTTAGCAGCCAGTCCCTTGCGCTGTGGGCGGCGAGCCGAAACAGGTGCTGCAGCAGGCCGCCACTGGTGATGATAATACTGTCCACACCCCGGTGCTGCCACTCTTTCACCAGCTCGCTACCGGCATCGTCACGATAACAGCGCCGGTAGACTTCGCAATACGCCACCTGTGCGCCCCGTGCAGCAAGGGTAGGGGCCATCATGTCCCGGCCGCCGTCGCCGCGCAGTATCAGCACCCGCCGCCCGGCGGGCGATCGCAGCTGGGGCAGGGCGATCATGCCCTCGGAGCGAGGGTCGTCCGGCACCAGCACATCGGTCAGGCCTGCCGCAGCAAAGGCCTGACCGGTGGCCTCGCCCACCGCCACATAGGTGGCAGCCGGCCAGGATTGTCCTTGAGTTTTCAAGGCATTATCGGCGAAATTTACCGCCTGTGCGCTGACCGCTATCACATAATCCCGGCTGCCGAGCTCACCCAACAGCGCCGTGACCCGGTCCAGTTCGGCGCCGGGGGCAAAGTGCAACAGGGGAGACGCCACCGGCTGGTGGCCGGCCCGGTGCAGCACCTCGCACAGGCTGCGGTTTTGTGGCTCGGGGCGGACCACCAGCGGAATCACGAGGAATACACCTCGGCCAGAATCTTGTCGGCGCCGGCGGCCAGCAGCCGCTTGGCCAGTTCGGCACCCAGGGCCTGGCCCTGATCCGCCGGGCCGCGAATTTCATCGTAAAGCACTTCGCTGCCATCGGGGCGGCCGACCAGGCCGCGCAGCCAGATCTGGTCGCCTTCGAGCAGGGCGTAGGAGCCAATAGGTACCTGGCAGCCCCCCTGCAGGCCGTGGTTCATGGCCCGCTCCGCTTCCACCCGCAGCCGAGTGTCGCGGTCATTCAGCGGAGCCAGCAGTTCCAGCAGCTCGGCGTCGTCGAGCCGGCATTCAATGCCCACGGCGCCCTGGCCGTTGGCGGGCAGGCTGTCTTCCGGGCTCAGCAGGCCGGCGATGCGCTCATCCAGCTCCAGGCGCTTGAGGCCGGCGGCGGCCAGAATAATGGCGTCGTATTCGCCGTCATCCAGTTTGCGCAGCCGGGTCTGCACGTTGCCACGCAGGGTTTTGACTTGCAGCTCGGGGTAACGGGCGCGGATCTGGCATTCTCGGCGCAGGCTGGCGGTGCCCACCACGGCGCCGGCGGGCAGCTCGGCCAGGGTTTTGTAGTGGTTGGAAACAAAGGCATCACGCGGGTCTTCGCGCTCGCAGATCACCGTCAGTCCCAGGCCCTCGGGGAACTCCACCGGCACATCCTTCATGGAATGCACGGCGATGTCGGCGCGACCGTCGAGCATGGCCTGCTCCAGCTCCTTGATAAACAACCCCTTGCCGCCGATTTTGGACAGCGGGGTGTCGAGCAGCACGTCGCCCTGGGTGGTCATGGGCACCAGCTCCACGGTCACGTCATGGTGCAGGGCCTCCAGGCGATCCTTGACGTAATGGGCCTGCCACAGGGCCAGCAGGCTTTTGCGGGTGGCGATACGAATAATGCGATTGGCCATAAAACTCTCGTTGTTTACCGGGTACTGGGTTCGATGTTATCACTCTCGTGCGGCTATTTCAGGCAAAGAGCGCCGCGCGAGTGACATCCCGTTACCGAGTGATTACGGGATATTGTTCATTTACTGGCTAATTGTTACCATGATCACACTTTTGACCCGTTGCGGGTTTGTGTCGGTCCAACGAAGGCCTGAACTCATTGCACGCTAATTTTCATCGGCTCGTCGAGCGGTGTGAGCAATTCAACCAGCAGAAGCAGCAACGTGCCCTGGCGGTCATGAACCGTTACGGCCAGCAGGTGTTTCAGCTGTTACCGGTATTGCTGCACTACCACCACCCCCTGCTGCCGGGTTATGTGCCCGGTGACGTGCCGGCGGGCATCTGCCGTTTTGCTCCCAATCCCTGCCAGCGCGAATTTATCGACGAGCTGTGCCGGGCGGCCAACGGCCACCAGGGCCTGGCCCAGGACCGCCACGAAATCCTCGGGCTCTATTCCATGGGCAGCACCTCCTCCATCGGCCAGGGCCGCCGCTCCGACCTGGATATCTGGGTGTGTCATTCCCACGCCATGACCGCCGAGCGGGTGGCGTTGCTGCAGCAAAAGTGCCTGCTGATTTCCAAATGGGCCGAACAGCGTCGGGTGGAACTCAACTTCTTTTTGATTCCCGATAATAAATTCCGTACCGACAACCAGCAGTGGGTGGAAGGGGAAAGCTGCGGCAGCGCCCAGCACCTGCTGCTGCTGGACGAGTTCTACCGCAGCCACCTGCGCATCGCCGGCAAGCGGCTGGTGTGGCTGTTCGCCCCCGGCAAGCTGGGGCCCGAGTACGATCGCTTTGTGGCCGAGCAGTTCGCCAACGGCACCCTCAATCACGACGACTGGCTCGATCTGGGCGGCTTTGCCCGCATACCGGCGGAAGAATACTTCGGTTCGGCCCTGTGGCAGCTCTACAAGAGCATCGACTCGCCCTACAAGGCGGTGCTTAAAACCGTGCTGATGGAAGCCTATTCCCACGAATATCCCGATACCCAGTTGCTGTGTCGTCAGCACAAGGCGGTGTTTCAGACCGCCGAATCGCTGGATGAAACCCAGGATCACTATGTGCTGATGCTGGAAAAGGTGACCGACTACCTCAAGTCCATCGGCGACGAAAAGCGCCTGGATCTGGTACGCCGCTGCTTTTATCTCAAGGTTTCGGAGGCCCTGGAGCCGGGACAGGAGCACGACGAGGCCTTTGCCTGGCGCCGCCGCACCATGGACCGGTTGATCGCCCTCTGGGACTGGCCGGCGGAAAAACTGGCCAAGCTGGACGACAGAAACAACTGGAAGGTGGAGGAGGTCAGGGCCGCCTACGGCGAGTTGCTCGAAGCCCTGATGCAAAGCTACCGCAGCCTGATCCAGTTCGCCCGGCGCAACAACATCAGTGAGTCCATTAACCCGGAAGACATTGGCATTCTGTCGCGCAAACTCTATGCCGCCTTTGAAAACCTGCCGGGCAAGGTGCAGCTGATTAACCTGCGCATTGCGCCGAATCTGAGCGAGCCGGACATCAGCCTGGTGCAGGTTCCCAAGGGGCGGGCCAACCAGGCCGGCTGGTACCTTTACAAATACGGGCTGTCACCGGTAGAGATTCTGGGGCGCAGCCCGCTGGAACACAGCGACTACGCCAGCCGGCTGGTGGCCTGGGCGCATTTCAACGGCCTGCTGACCGAACAGACCCAGTGGCACCTGTTTAACCAAAGCACGGATCTGGATCTGCAGCACCTGCAGGAATTCAGCCGGGATCTGGCCCGCGTGTTTCCGGTAAGGCTGCCGGCGCCCACCAACCTGGCCCTGAGCCGGCCCTGCGAGGTGCGCCACCTCGGCATCTTCCTCAACCTGGAGCAGGATCCCACCGCCCTTCGCCGGGACAGGCCCATCGAGTTTGGTGCCGATACCAGTGATCCCTTCAGTTTCGGTCGCCAGCGAGAAAACCTGGTGGGCTCGGTAGACATCATCTATCGCAACTCCTGGGACGAGATTCGCACCCTGCATTTTGAAGGAGAGACCGCTGTGGTCGATGCCCTCACCGCCATGCTGGGCAAGATGCACCAGGGGGCCAGCCCGCCCGACAAGGTGGACGTATTTTGCTATAGCCGGCATTTTCGCAGCCTGCTGCGCACCCGCTTTGAGCAACTGGTCAAGGAATGCATCGGGCTGCGGCTGGAGCCGGCACAAGGGCACAGGCTCAAGCGGCTGATGCTGGGGCCGGAGCAGTTCGGCATTTTCTTTGAGCGGCGCGGGGTGAGTGTCAAACGCATGGAGGCGGAACGTAATGGTGCCATGCGGGAGCCCTCGCCCCTCGGTGCCGCTGCGCGGGACGCAACGGCTCGCCGGGGTTATGCACTGCGGCTGGATCAGCATCAGCGGCCGCCGGTACCCGAGGTGGTGGATGCTTATGCCAGCGAGGGGTTGATGCAGTTTTTCTTTGAGAACAGCGGTGAGGGCTACAACCTGTATATTCTGGATGAAGCCAATCGCACCGAGGTGTACCACCAGATTGCCGGCAGCAAGGACGAGCTGGTGCAGAGCATCAACCGTTTCTATACCGCTAACCAGGAGCAGGGGGAAGGACGAAGCCATTTCAGCCACTTCAACCTGCCCCAGTATTACGAAATTGTGCGTGAAGACGGTGAGCAGCGGGTACTGACCTACCGCACCAGCAAGGACGACCGGGATCCGCTGCGGGCCGGGCCGGCCTGAGGAATTACAGCGGCAGCTCGACGCCGCCCTGGCGTTTGGCCTGCAGGCTGAGCCAGCTCAGCAGCTCGTGGCCCTGACGGTTGTCGATCCACTGGTCACCCTGCAGCGCAAAGTGATGACCGTTTTCCCGAGTGGCCAGCCAGATCTGGTGCAGCGGCTCCTGGCGGTTGATCACAAACTTTACCCCGTTCTCAAAGGTCAGGTTCATTACGCCGCCCACGGTTTCACATTCGATGTCTTCACCGCTTTCGTCGATACGTGCCTCAATATGCTCATAAATGGCGTCTGCCAGAGCGTGGAATTCGCTGTCGTTCATTGCCCGCTTCCTATTGCTTTTGAGAATGTGAATGCGATTATAAGAGCCCTGAACCATATTCACAGTCATACGATGAACAAAATCAAGCTGACCGCACTGGTTGCGCTGGTTCTGAGCCTGTCGGCATGCGGCCTCAAGGGCCCGCTGACCCTGCCCGAACCCGAGCAGCAACCCTCTCAGGTTGAGCAGTCGTAAAGGAAACAACCTTGGATTATTTCAATTATCAGGATGATGGCCGCCTTTATGGCGAAGCCTGCGATCTCTCCCGTTTGGCCGAGCAACACGGCACCCCGCTGTATGTCTATTCCCGTGCCACCCTGGAGCGTCACTGGAACGCCTTTGATCAGGCGGCGGGCGAGGTGGACCACCTGGTGTGCTATGCGGTCAAGGCCAACTCCAACCTGGCGGTGCTCAATGTGCTGGCGCGGCTGGGCTCGGGGTTTGACATCGTGTCCGTTGGCGAGCTGCGCCGCGTGATCGCCGCCGGCGGCGATCCGAAAAAGGTGGTGTTCTCGGGCGTGGGCAAGCGTGACGATGAAATTCGCTTTGCCCTGGAGCAGCACATCTTCTGCTTTAACGTGGAGTCGGTGGCGGAGCTTGAGCGCATCAACCGGGTGGCGGGTGCCATGGGCGTCAAGGCGCCGGTATCCATTCGCGTGAACCCGGACATCGACGCCGGCACCCACCCCTATATCTCCACCGGCCTGAAGGAAAACAAGTTCGGCATTCCCATCGAGCAGGCGCGTAGCATCTACCGCCAGGCCGCCGCCATGGGCAGCCTGGAAATTCACGGCGTGGACTGCCATATCGGCTCCCAGCTTACCGAGCTGTCCCCCTTCCTGGAAGCGGTGGACAAGCTGCTGGCGCTGATTGACGGCCTCGCCGAAGACGGCATTCACATTCAGCATCTGGACGTGGGCGGCGGCCTGGGCGTGCGTTACGACAACGAAACCCCGCCGGAGCCGAGCCACTATGCCGAGGAGCTGAAAAAGCGCCTGCAGGGCCGCAACCTGACCCTGGTGTTTGAGCCGGGCCGGGCCATTGCCGCCAACGCCGGCGTGCTGCTGACCCGGGTGGAGCACCTCAAGCCCGGCGAGGCCAAGAACTTTGCCATTGTTGATGCCGCCATGAACGATCTCATTCGTCCGGCCCTGTACAGCGCCTGGCAGGCCATTATTCCGGTAGACAAGACGCTTGAGCGCGACACCGCCGTGTATGACATCGTGGGTCCCATCTGCGAAACCGGCGACTTTATCGGCAAGGATCGCGAGCTGGCCATTACCGAAGGCGATCTGCTGGCGGTCCGCTCCGCCGGAGCCTACGGCTTTGTCATGGCGTCCAACTACAATAGCCGCCCCCGCGCCGCCGAAGTCATGGTGGATGGTGAGCAGGCCTTTGTGGTGCGCGAGCGGGAAGAACTGGCGGATCTGTGGCGGGACGAACACTTGCTGCCCGAGGCCTGAGTCATGAGCACGCTTCATTTCTCCAAGATGCAGGGGCTGGGCAACGACTTTATGGTGGTGGACGGTGTCACCCAGAAGGTCTTTTTCAACCCCGAAGTGATTCGCCAGCTGGCGGATCGCAATTTTGGCGTGGGCTTTGATCAGCTACTGCTGGTGGAGCCGCCCTATGATCCCGAGCTCGACTTTCACTACCGCATCTTTAATGCCGACGGCTCCGAGGTGGAGCAGTGCGGCAACGGGGCCCGTTGCTTTGCCCGCTTTGTGCGGCTCAAGGGCCTGACCAACAAGGATCGCATTGCCGTCAGCACGCAAAAGGGCAATATCGTGCTGCAGTTGGAGAAAGACAACCAGGTTACCGTGAACATGGGCGTGCCCGAGTTCGAGCCGGCCAATATTCCGTTCAAGGCCCAGAAGGCGGAAAAAACCTACCTGGTGCGTGCTCAGGATCAGACCGTGCTGTGCGGTGCCGTGTCCATGGGCAACCCCCACTGTGTGGTGGAGGTGGATGACATCAACACACCTCTGGTGGGCACCCTGGGGCCCGAGCTGGAAACCCATGAGCGTTTCCCGGCCCGGGTCAACGTCGGCTTTATGCAGATAATCAACGCCCGTGAAATCAAACTCAGGGTACATGAGCGCGGTGCCGGCGAAACCCTGGCCTGTGGCACCGGCGCCTGTGCGGCGGCGGTGATGGGCATGAGCTGGGGCAAGCTGGCAGAGCGGGTTCGCGTGCAACTGCCGGGCGGCACCCTGACCATTGCCTGGCAGGGCCCGGGCAAACCGGTATTCATGACCGGCCCGGCCACCCATGTATTTGACGGACAGATCAACCTATGACCGAGAAATGCGCCCTGGCCGACGCCGGCCTGGATGAAAGCCACGTCGCCGAGTACCTGGCGTCCCAGCCGGACTTTTTTGCCCGTCATCCCGGGTTGCTCGATAACTTGCGTCTGCCCCACGAGCAGCGCGGCAGCGTGTCGCTGGTGGAAGCCCGCATGGAGCGTCAGCGGCTGCGCATTCATCAGCTGGAGGAAGAAATTACTCAGCTGATGACGGTGGCCGGCGAGAACGAGCGCATTTTTCGCGTCTACCTCGACATGTATCCCCGGCTGTTTGACTGCCGCACGCCGGCAGAGCTGGAGCAGCGCATTGCCCATGCCCTGCGGGAGCGGCTCAGAGTCACGGCGGTACGGCTGGTGCCGGACGCCCGTTGGTGCAGCCTGCCTCAGGCCCAGGCCGGCGAGCAGCTGGAAAAACTGTATCGGGAACGCATGGCGGGCCAGGATGTCTACCTGGGCCGGCTCGGTCGGGAAGAAAAGCAGCGGCTGTTTGGCGACACCCTGATCAATTCCTGCGCCCTGATCCGCATTGGCCTGCAGGGGGAAATGGGCCTGCTGGCCTTTGGCAGCGCCGACAGCAGCCATTATCGCTCGGGCATGGACACCCTGATCATTCGCCAGCTCGCCGGCTTTCTCGCCCTGCTGCTGCCGCGCATGGTGGCCGATGGCCACGCCTGAACCGGCATTGGCCGGTAAGGTAACCGATTTTCTCGATTACCTGCGGGTGGAGCGCCAGCTCAGCCCGCATACCCTGGACAACTACCGCCGGCATCTGGGCGCCATGAGCGAACAGCTGACCGATCTTCACCTGACCGACTGGCAACATCTCTCGGTGGCCCATGCCCGGGGCCTGGCCACCCGCATGCACAAGCAGGGGCTGTCACCCCGTTCCATCGCCGCCCGGCTCAGCGCCCTGCGCAGCTTTTGCGACTGGCTGGTGCTCACTGGCCGGCTTGACGCCAATCCCGCCAAGGGGGTAAGCGCGCCCAAGCAGGGCCGGCCGTTGCCCAAAAACCTGGACGTGGACGAGCTGCATCAGCTGATGAATCTGGATGAATCCGACCCCCTGGCGGTACGGGACAGGGCCATCATGGAGCTGATGTATTCCTCCGGCCTGCGTCTGGCCGAACTGGTGGCGCTCAACCTGGGGGATGTGCAGTTTGCCGAGCGCCAGGTCAGGGTGACCGGCAAGGGCAACAAGGAGCGTGTGCTACCGGTGGGGCGCATGGCACTGGACTGGCTGCAAAAGTGGCTGAGCGTGCGCCCCGAGCTGGCCGGCCCCGACGAACCGGCATTGTTCGTCAGCAAGCAGCGCCGGCGCATTACCCACCGCAGCGTACAACTGCGCCTGGCCAAACGGGGCCAGCAGCAGGCGCTGTCCAGCCATGTGCACCCCCACAAGCTACGCCACTCTTTCGCCACCCATATGCTGGAGTCCAGCGGCGACCTGCGCGCGGTGCAGGAGCTGCTGGGCCACGCCGATCTGGCCACCACCCAAATCTACACCCACCTCGACTTTCAGCACCTGGCCAACGCCTACGATCAGGCTCACCCCAGGGCCAAACGTAAAAAGGGTGAATAACCCTTTTTGCGATTAAATGTTCTTAATTCTTGCTTAAGTACTAGTCAATAAAAAATCAATTTTAGTTTGTTTTTGTTATGTTACCTTTTTGTTGTCGTGTGGTTTTTGGTGGTTGTACCCTTGTGGTGCGTAGCGCCTCTAACCATAGGTGAAGCCTTTTTAAAGATTGGACCGACTTAGCTTAAGGGATTAAACATGGCTATAAGTAACCTGCTCAAAACCTCTCTGCTGTTAGGCGCCGGTATCGCTCTGGCTGGCCCTGCTTATGCAGAATACCCCAGTCGCCCCATTTCTCTGGTGATCCCCTATGGTACCGGTGGGGTCACGGACATTTCGGCACGTGCCCTAGCCCAGGCGATGGCGGATGAGGTGTCGAAACCCTTGGTGCTGGTAAACCGCACTGGGGCGGGGGGCGCCGCTGGCTCGGCCTTTGTCGCTCACAGCCGGGGGGACGGCTATACCATGGTGGCCGCCCGGGTGGGCTCCCACACGGTCAACCCCGCTATGAAGCAGACTTTGCCTTACCAGCTGGACGACTTCAAAATGGTGGGGGTTTACGAAATCAATCCGGTGGTGTGCATTACCAGCAAAGAGAGTGGTATAGAAAGCATTCACCAGCTGGTAGACAAGGTGCATGCCGAACCGGGTAGCGTCAGTTACAGCTCCTCGGGGGTTGGCTCGTTGCAGCATCTGGCCGGCGCCATGGTGATGAATGCCTTTGGGGTAGATAAGCCTCTAGAAAGCACGGTGCACCTGCCCATGAGGGGAGGCGGTGAAGCGGCGACGGCGGTATTGAACGGCACCGCCACCTTCTTGTGTGAAAGCTCGGCGGCGGTGGCCGGTTTTATCAGGAACGGCCAGGTTAATCCCCTGCTGGTCACCACCAAGGAAAGATTGCCGGGCATAGATGCCCCCACGGCGGCGGAGCTGGAGCACCCCGAACTGGAGACATTGCTTGGCTGGACTGGTATTGCCGGCCCCAAATCATTAGAACCCGAAGTGGCTGCAGCTTGGGTAAAGTGGATGCATACCGCCACGCATAATCCCACCTTTGTAGAAAGCATGGAAAAACTGGGCTCTATTGTGGTGAATATGGGGCCGGAGGAGTCGGAAACTTTTATTAACGGTCAGTATCTCGCCTTCAGGGAGCTGGTGGTCAAGCTAAATATGCAAATTAATTAATAAGCCATATTTTGCGCACCTTCAGGGTGCGCATCACCTTTTAATATTCATGAGGTTTACTTCATGGTTTTTAAAAACAGAGACTTCTCCATCGGAGCTGGAGTATTACTCCTGTCCCTGATGCTGATTTATTATATTGTGCCGGCGTCGGTGGTGTCGCCGGCTAATGTCAGGTTGCTGGTGCTAGACCCTGCGTTCTGGCCCAATGTTATCTCATGGATGATGTTGCTGATTGGCCTTGCCATGATGGCCTCCTCACTGTCAAAAAAACAGAAGGCGGAATCATCCGGAAATAATGGCCTGCTGGCCTGTAAAAAGGAGTGGTATCTGCTGCTCCTTGTTTTGTTTTTTACCGGTTATTACCTTCTGCTCCCTGATCTGGGCATGGTATGGGGGTCCAGTATTGCCTATATTCTGCTTTCCGTCGTGATCTGCAAAACCCAGTATCGTATTTCCGCCGTGCTCGTCGGTATTCTCCTGCCCATTACTCTGTACGCATTCTTTTATCATGTGGCCGGTATCAGTATTCCCCAAAGTGAAATGATGAGGTTGCCATGAGTATGCTTGATACAATGCTTGATGCTTTTTCCATGGTTGCCCAGTGGAGCAGTATTCTGGCTCTGGCGGTGGGGGTGGCCGTGGGGGTTATCTGTGGGGCCATTCCCGGCATGTCCGCCACCATGGCGGTGGCGCTGACCCTGCCCTTTACCTTTGCCCTTGAGCCCGTGGTGGGCATCCTGCTGTTGCTGGGGGTTTACAAGGGAGGCGTCTTTGGAGGCTCCATACCGGCCATTCTGATCAAGACACCGGGTACGCCGGCGTCCAGTGCCACCATTCTGGACGGCTACCCCATGGCCGACAAGGGCCAGGCGGGCAAGGCGCTGGGCATGGCGCTGTATGCGTCCTGTACCGCCGACATCATTTCTAACCTGTCCCTGATTATGTTTGCCGGCTGGCTGGCGTCGTTCGCTATGAGCTTTGGCCCGCCTGAATATTTCACCCTGATGGTGTTCTCCCTAATGATCATTGCCGGTATTTCCGGTGAACACCTGATGAAGGGGCTGTTCTCTGCCGCGCTGGGGCTGCTGCTGGCCACCGTTGGCCTGGATCTGGTGTACGGCACTGATCGCTTCACCATGGGCAGTGTGGATCTGATGAGCGGGCTCAACTTTATTGTGGTGCTTATCGGCCTGTTTGCCCTGCCGGAGATTATTGCCTTTGCCCTGAACCCGTCCGATGACAACGGCAAGGTGCGCCAGCTGGGCAGCAACTTGGTGTCCCTGCAGGAATACAAGCGCTGTTTTCGCTCCATCTGCCGGGGCAGTTTTATCGGTGTGGTGCTCGGGGCCATTCCGGGTATCGGCGCCGCCCCTGCCGCCTTTCTGTCCTACAGTGAGGCCAAACGCAAGTCCTGCAACAAGCAGAACTTTGGCAAGGGGGAAATAGAAGGGGTAGCCGCGGCGGAAGCGGGCAATAACGGGGTGTGCGGCTCTACCCTTATTCCCTTGTTGGCGCTGGGCATTCCCGGTGATGTGATCACCGCTATTATTATCGGCGCCTTTATGATCCACGGCATTCAGCCCGGCCCCATGCTTTTTGAGACCAATGGCAGCTTGGTGTATGCCCTCTTTATGGGGCTGCTGTTAAGTTCTTTCTTCCTGTTTTTTATCGGCGGATTCTCCATTCGCATTTTCAGATTTGTGGCGGACGTACCTAAGTCCATACTTATGCCGGCGGTGCTGGTGCTCTGTGTTTATGGCGCCTATGCGGTGAACAACTCCATGTTTGATATTGTGGTGATGTTTGTTCTGGGCCTGCTGGGTTATCTCTTTCTGCGGCTGGATGTGCCCTCGGCGCCTTTTCTGATTGCCTTTATTCTCAGCCCGCTGCTTGAGGACAATTTCCGACAATCCATGCTGATGTCCAACGGTGACTTCGGTATTTTGTTCCGTGGAGTGATCACCTGGGTATTCTGGTCCCTGACCGCGCTGACCGTATTCTTTCTTGTCAAAAGCCACTTTTGTGGAAAGAGTAAGAAAAAAGGAGGAACGACCGTAGCCTCATCTCTTCAATAGTTGGTTTTATTTGTTCGGCTGAACAATGGCTGTCAACCCGTGTTGGCAGCCATTTTTTTATCAATGTCTTCAAGGAGAATCGATAATGGACTATGTGCTTTCATCCCTAGGCCTTGCGATGAACGTGAGTTATCTGGGCTATATCGCTTTAATCCTGTTTGTGGCCCTGCTATTGCGGGCTGCCATCGGGTTTGGCGATGGTCTGGTGGCGGTGCCGCTGCTGACCCTGTTTATCGAGCTGCGGGAGGCAGTACCCCTGCTGATCGGTCTGTCCACCACCATTTCCTTTATGGCGCTGTG
This sequence comes from Oceanimonas doudoroffii, assembly GCF_002242685.1. Taxonomy (NCBI): domain Bacteria; kingdom Pseudomonadati; phylum Pseudomonadota; class Gammaproteobacteria; order Aeromonadales; family Aeromonadaceae; genus Oceanimonas; species Oceanimonas doudoroffii. Next base: position 226,359 of record NZ_NBIM01000003.1, on the reverse strand, counting down.
GAAAGACCGGCATTACCTGCAGGCCGGCTCCCTGAAGCGAACCACCATTGCGGCCCTGCTGGGAGTGCCCTTGGGTGTGTTGCTGCTGAGCCTGGGCAATGAGCAGGTGGTGAAGGGGTTGCTGGGCATACTGCTTATCTCCATGGCCTGCTGGAAGCTGTTGCCGAATCCCGGTTTCCAGCTGAAGGGAGATGGCTGGAGCTATTTCTTTGGCGGTCTGGCCGGTATGCTGGGCTCGGCCTATGCCCTGCGGGGCATCGTCTTTACCATTTACGGGGGTCTGCGTGGCTGGAGCCAGAGCCAGTTCAAAAGTACCATCAGCGGCTTTTATATTCTGAGTGGTGTGCTGATCCCGGTGGGGTACGTGTCTGCCGGCCTGATCACGCCCCGTCTTGTCGGATTTTACCTGCTGTTTTTGCCACTGGCCGCGCTGGCCACCCTGGTGGGCAATCGGTTAACCGGCAGCATGAATGCGGAGCTGTTTCAGAAGGTGATCTGGCTGTTTTTGCTGTTCTTTGGAGTAGTGCTGGCAGGGCGTTTGCTGCTGGCGGGGTTCTGATACCAACCCCACTAAAGAAGTGATCAATGTCTAACAGCCAGTCGCATGTAAAATACCGCCATACCGGGCTTGACCCGGTATCTTTATGCGGGCAGATCCTGACTTTGACAGTTTGAACAAATGTTGAGTCCGTTCGGTATGAGCCGAGCGCCGGCATAAAGTGGTAGGCAAAAAAACAGCAGGATGGGAGCACATCCTGCTGCAAAAAAGATAAGGAATTATAGTCAGTTCTGGTTACCGCCGATGGGGCTCCAGGGCTCGGGGATCAGTATCTTGTTTTCAATGCTCTGCACCAGCGGGCGCATCTGCAGGGCATACTTCAGCCACTCCTCACTGGCCTGTAGCTCCTTGCGTCGTTGCCACCTGTCATCCAGGGATTCATATCCCCACATATGCACAACCTGATTCAGGGGGCCGATATCGGTATGGAAATAGCCGATCATATTGCCAAGAATCCGGACCTGAACGTCTTTTCCCAGCTCCTCATACAGCTTGAGGAACTCCCCCAGTTTGCCGTTTTTCAGGGTATAAATACGCTCATCGATAAACATGACTTTCTCCACTCGTGTAATGTTGGATATTTATTGCCGCCTGCTGCGGAGCAGGGAAGCTTTTCTCAGGCGTTAGCAAGCCGTCAGTCATGGCGTCCGGTCAGGGAACCGGGCACCCGGGTTTATTTACGTTTTGCGTGGCCCTGACTCAGGCCGGTTACTTCATGGTCGGCATGGAAAACTGAGACTGGGTGTTGTTTTCCTGCCAGCGGGAAGTAATGGTCTTTAGCTTGGTGAAGAAGCGCACGCCTTCCATGCCGTGCATATGATGGTCGCCAAAAAGGGAGCCTTTCCAGCCGCCAAAGCTGTGGAAGGCCATAGGCACGGGGATGGGCACGTTAATGCCCACCATGCCAGCCTGAACGCGGGCGGCAAACTCGCGGGCGGCATGTCCTTCGCGGGTAAAAATGGCGGTGCCATTGCCGTATTCATGGCGGTTGATAAGCTCCAGTGCCTGCTCATAATCATCCACCCGCACCACGGAGAGCACGGGCCCGAAGATCTCCTGCTGGTAAATGCGCATGTCGGGGGTGACATGGTCAAACAGGCAACCGCCCATAAAAAAGCCGTCTCCGTGATCCGGATGATCGGTCCGGCGACCATCGACGACTAGCTTGGCGCCTTCTTTCAGGCCGCTGTCCACAAAGCTGAGCACTGTGTCCAGATGTTCCCGGGTGACTAGTGGCCCCATCTCGGCGTCGGGATGAGTGCCGGGCAACACCCGTAACTCTTCCAACCGTTCCTTCAGGGCGGCCATCAGAGGGTCGGCAATGTCACCGACCGCCACGGCCACCGATATAGCCATGCAGCGCTCGCCGGCCGAGCCATAGGCCGCGCCCATCAGCGCATTGACCGTTGAGTCCAGATCGGCATCCGGCATGATGATGGCGTGGTTTTTGGCTCCGCCCAGCGCCTGCACCCGCTTGCCGTGTTCGATGCCGACCCTTTGTACATAGCGGGCAATGGGGGTGGAGCCCACAAAGCTGACCGCGCTGATCCCCGGATGGGTCAGTAGCGTATCCACCGCTTCTTTGTCACCGTTGACCACGTTGAACACGCCCGCGGGCAGCCCCGCTTCCGCAAACAGCTCGGCCAGGCGGAGGGTGCTGGTGGGGTCCTTTTCCGACGGCTTCATGATGAAGGTGTTGCCGCAGGCGATGGCGATGGGGAACATCCACAGCGGTACCATGACCGGAAAATTGAACGGGGAAATGCCGGCACAGACGCCCACCGGCTGGCGGACGGACCAGCTGTCGACCCGGGTGCCCACGTTTTCGCTATATTCGCCTTTTAGCAGGTGTGGAATGCCGCAGGCGAATTCCACCACCTCAATGCCCCGGGTAACTTCCCCCCTGGCATCGTCCAGCACCTTGCCGTGTTCCCTGGAGATCAGCAAAGCCAGTTCATCGATGTTGTCGTTCAGCAGTTGCAGAAACTTCATCATGATACGGGCCCGGCGTACCGCCGGGGTGGCCGACCAGGAAGGTAGGGCCCGGGTGGCGGCCTGAATGGCGTCCTCCACTTCCGCGCCCGTGGCCAGGGTCAGCTGGGCAGTCTGCAGGCCGGTGGCGGGGTTGAATACCGCGCTGTGACGGTCACCGCGACCGGTGACGGTTTCGCCATTAATATGGTGTCCTAACTGGTTCATTTTTTATCACTCCCTTGATATGGCATTACATTGACAATTTGAATGGGGGTATTGTCCGGCTCGCCGATCACTTCATCGGCGCGGCTGGTGGTTTCACCGTAACGTTTCAGGGCGGGGGGTTTGAGCCCCTCATACAGCTTTTCCAGTTTGGCGTTGACGGCGCGCTCATGGTTGACGAACAGGCTGTTGCCTTCCCGGTCGTTATCAACAATAAAGGGGCCGATTTCTTCCACTTCAAAGATCCACATGGCCTGGGCGATGCCGTTTTCTTCCAGCCAGTGCACATCCTTTACCCGTTTGATGCCACGCCCCAGCAGGGCGCCGGCGCCGTATCCCACCGTGGACAGGTAGCGGGCTCCATAAGGCATAAACACCTCGCGGTAGGCTTCTTCCGGCATGCCGCCCTTGCCGATAATGATCTTGGCGCCGGAGGTGTCGAACCAGTCCTTCATCCACTTGCCAAAGCGGAAGCTGGCGGTGGCGGTCACCGCGCCCACATCGTAGCCTCCTTCGGTATTGGGGCTGGCGGCCGGCGAACAGTGAAAGTTGACATTGGATATAGCGCGAATGTCGACCGGCAGCTCATCCCCACTTTCCAGAACTTTTTTGTACACCCCTTCCCGGGCGGTATAGAGGGTACCAGTCAGGTAAACCACATCCCCCTGCTCCAGCTTGTCGACATCTTCCTGGGATACCGGTACTTGCAGTTTGACCACTCTCATCTGGCTCATCAGATACCCTCCCTGCGATAAAAGTCGGTGAACCACTGGGGATCGTCCCTGAATTCCACCCGGCCATCGCTGTAAATACGCGCCGCGGCCCGGCGGGAGGAGTGACAGAAGGAATGAATGCTCATTGGCATGCCCCCGGTGTGGGTGTAGGCCACCTCAACATGGCAGTCGACCACCAGGGTGTTGCCCTTGAAGCCCATGGGCCCCATGCCAATGCTGTTGCCCAGCTCTTTCAGCTCCTGTTCTAGTCTGGCGACCTCCGGATCCGGGTTGACATCACCCACCACCCGCAGACAGGCGGCTTCTTTGCCAATACGCATACAGGTGTCCTTGTTGCCGCCCAGGCCCACCCCTATGATGGCGGGCTGACAGGCCAGGCCCCGGCGTCCGAACGACGCCATGGTGTCGAGAAAGAACCGCTTGATACCGTCGATACCGTCGCCCGGAAACAACATACGGTAATCGGTACCGAACAGGCCGCCTTTATGCACGGTGATCAGGTCAATCCAGTCTCCGCCCGGCTCAAAGGTATATTCGATTTCCGGAGCATGGATGCCCAGGTTGTTGTTGTTGTCCTTGCGGGTTAACGGATGCACGCGGTTCGGGCGCAGCGGGATCTCCTGGGTGCCCCTGACCACCGCCTCACGCACGGCGTGTTCCAGGGCCACAAAGCCCCCTTCCACCATGGCCTCGTTCCCCGCCTTGACATAAAACCGCGGCAGGCCGGTGTCGGCACACATGGGTCGGCGGTCTTTTTCGGCCACGTCGTAGTTTTCCAGCATGGTCTTGATCACAAAGCAGGACAGGTTTTCGGTTTCCTGGCTGGCCGCCTGCTGCAGGGCCTGCTTGTAATCGGGGGGAATGTCGATTGCCGCCCGTGCCATCAGTGCCGTTGCCGTTTCCAGTACCAGTTGCTGGGGTATCCGTTTTGCGCTCATCATGCGACTCCCATTTTCGCTTCTTGCTCTTCCATAATCAGGGTCTGCCCGGGTTTGACCCGAGTGAACTCCACCGGAACTTCTGTCACTGCTATCTCATTGCCATGCTGGCTCGACCGGATATAGGTCGAGGTCTCCAGATCGCCCTTGTCGGGGTAATCATCCCGGAAATGCGCGCCCCGGGAATTTTTGCGAAGCTGCGCCGACTTGATAATGGTGAGGCTGACGCTGATCTGGGAATGCAGGTTCAGCCAGTCGTGCCAGGTCTGGTTATAGGCCTTGGCCCGCTCGGGAATACCCAGTTGCAGCAGCTCTTCACGAATGGCCAGCACATCCTTGTAGGCACGCTCCAGCCCTTCGGCATTGCGGATAATGCCGGCGTCATCCCACATCTTGTCGAGCAGCCGGTAACGAAGGTCATTGAGATCCCCCGGCTGGTTGCGGAAGGGGGTCTCGATAAAGTCCATGGCTCGGGCCATGCTCGCCTGATCCGGCTCGGCAAAGCGACCCTCGCGTTCTACCCAGTCAGCCATCACATCACCGGCAATGCCGCCAAATACGGTGGAGTTGGCCACTCCGTTGCCGCCAAGGCGGTTACCGCCATGGACGCCGCCGGCATCCTCACCGGCGCAGTAGAGCCCCGGCAGGGTGGTTTCGCAGTTCACGTTGACCTCAACGCCCCCCATCATGTAGTGGGCGGTGGGCACCACCTCCACCAGACCGCCGGCGAGATCTGCGCCCACGTCCTGGCAGCGGCTGACCATACCCTTGAACTTCTCGCGTACATTGTCCGGACCCAGGTGGCCCATGCTGATATGCACACCGCCGCTCTTGGTGGTGTTGCCCTTGCGCATCTCGCGATAAATGGAGCGGGAGACCACGTCGCGGGTGGCGCGCTCGCCACGCTCGTCATAGGAGTGCATAAAGCGCTCACCCTTGCCATTGAGCAGGTGTCCGCCGGCCCCGCGCAGCCCTTCTTCCAGCACTGTGCCGGTCAGCCGGGTACCTTCTCCTGCCAGCAGGCCGGTGGGGTGGAATTGCACCATTTCCATGTCGCGCAGATTCAGCCCGGCTCGCAGCGCCATGGCCAGGCCGTCGCAGGATTTTTCGCCGGAAGGGGTGTGATAGCGATACATGGTCGGGCCGCCACCGGTGCCCAGCATGACCGCCTTGGCCTGCACAAACAGCGGCTTGCCGGTGCGCAGGTTGACCATCAGAATGCCGGCAATCCGCTCGCCGTCCTCGGATTTGATAATCTCGATGGCCCTGTGATCCTCGAGCCGGTCGATGGGACGGGCCCAGACCTGCTCGGACAGCCGGTTGATGATCTCGATACCGGTCAGATCCCCCTTGTGAATAGTGCGATCAAAGGTCTGGCCCGCGAACGCCTTGCCGTGCAGGGAGCCGTCTTCCACCCGATCAAAGAAACAGCCGATCTCGTTTTCCAGCTCCAGCACGCGGCCGGGGGCTGTTTCTACCAGTTTCCAGGCCAGCTCCTGGTTGGGAATCCAGTAGCCGCCGTGAATGGTATCCATAAAATGGCGCTCTACCGAATCCCCCGGATTCAGGGCTACGTTATAGCCCCCCTGTACCATGCGGGTGCAGCCGCATTTGCCCAGCAGGCCCTTGACGGCCACGGTGATCTTCAGTTCCGGGTTGCTTCTGTAGGAATGCAGTGCGGCAAACAGGCCGGCGCCACCAGAGCCCAGAATAAGAATATCGGTCTGTTTGGTTTCAATATTCATAAATTCCCCTCGTTATCCTGCAAAGGACACCATCGAATGTTTTAAGGCCAAATACTCAGAGTGCCCTCAGAAGAAATAAACAACCTGTTGCGGCGGCACCGGTGGCGGCAGCGGATATCAGGTAGCCCTGCCATTCTTTCCAGGCAAAGAACTCGATAATCAACAGCCGGACACCCCCCAGCAGGTGAATGGCCAGCAGGCCCACCAGACCGGCCTCGGCAAACTTGACGAGGGGCGCATCCGCCCAGTAAAGAAAGCCGTCCAGTACTTCCGGGCCCTGCAAGATCAGGCTCAGCACCATAAAGTGAAAGGGAAGAAAGAGGGCCAGGGCCACGCCCGACCAGCGCTGGACAAAGGACGCCCAGTACTCTTTTTTGTCTCGGTTCTTTTTCATAGCACCAGGCCTCCTACCGCAGAAATACCCGTGATACAGAGCATCAGGAAAAAGACGGCCAGCGCCAGGTTGGCACCTGTTCCCTGCCAACCCATGACTTCCCTGGCCACGGTGCGCAGACCGATAACGGAATGGGTGGCCGCCGCCAGGGTAAACAGGGCATAAAACAGGCCGAGTAAATAGTTTCCGCTGGTTCGCTGCAGTATCTCGGAGGCGGACAGGCCTCCCTGAATCGCGATAATCATGCCGGTAATATGAATGACCACGAACAGCCCCAGCAGCATGCCGCTCAGGCGATGCGCCAGCCACAGCTTGAATTCGGTTCTTTTATTCATATTTCCCCCTTCAGCGTGGCCAGGGAGACTGCCTTCTTCAGACCGGCAATGGAGCGCGTTGGGTTCAGCCCCAGGGGGCAGCGCGCCACACACTGGGAATTGGTATGGCAATTCTGACAGCCGCCATCGCTACTGACCGCGATCAGACGTTCCGGGTTGGCGTAATCCTTGGCATCGTTGATCAGTGACCAGGCCCGGTTCAGGGCCGCCGGACCTAGGTAGGCAGGATTGGACTCCACCACGTCACAGGCGGAATAGCAGCAACCACAGTTGATGCATTCAATGGCATCGTCCGCTTTTTGCCGCTGCTTGTCGTCGGGCTTGATGGGCACAAAGTGCTCAACGGGAGCGGGGGCGGGCTCGAACCGGCCCTTGGCCGACTGCCATTTTTTGAAAAATGGCTCCATGTCCACCACCAGATCCTTGACGATCGGCAGATTGGCCAGGGGTTTGAGGGTCAATTGCCCGTTTTGTACCACATTGCGAACCAGGGTCCGGCAGGTCCAGCGCGGCTTGCCGTTCACCTGCATGGCGCAGGAGCCGCACATGCCGACCCGGCAGGCAAAACGGTAGGACAGAGAGCTGTCCACGGAGCGCTGAACATGGGTCAGCAGATCCAGGATGGTTTGATCTTCCACAAAGGGAACTTCAAAGGCTTCGAATGCACCGTCTTCCTGACCGCGCCAGATAGATACGCTTATTTTCTCGTGCTTGGTTTCCATACTCTCAGTTCCTCGTCGGAAAAATGACTGCGGGATCAATGGCTGTCACTTCACTGAGGTCATCATATTTAACTAGCCTTTCTTATGATAACGATATAAATTTAACAACAACTTAATATTGTCTTAAGAAATGCCCTGAGGGGCGATCCCACTTCAACCGAGGCCGCAGACATGTCGATTCGCCACCTGAAAACCCTCGTCGCCATTGCCGACAAAGGCTCCTTTGTGGAAGCGGCGGAGGCGGTGTTTATTACCCAGGCCGCCGTGAGCATGCAGATGAAGGCGCTGGAGGAAGAACTGAAAATATCGCTGTTTGACCGCACCCGGCGGCCACCGGTGCTGAACGCCGTGGGCATGGCCCTGGTGCCCAAGGCCAGGGAACTGGTCAGGCATTATGAGCAGCTGATGGAAACCTCGGCCATTATCGACAAGCTGTCCGGACAGCTGTCTCTGGGCTCGGTGCCCACCATGCTGACCGGGGTGCTGCCAACGGCCCTGGCCAGCCTGCGTCAGTCATTGCCCCAGCTGCATATTTCCGTCTCCAGCGGCCAGTCCAACTCCCTGATCGCCCAAGTGGACAGAGGCGCGATTGATGCCGCCATTATCAGCGAGACGTCCTCGGAGCGTCCGGGGCTGAAATGGACCCCCTTTGGTGCAGAGCCGCTGATTGTTATTGCGCCCATCGACTCACCCAATGATCCCCCCGAAGTGCTGCTACAGACCCATCCCTTTATTCGTTTCAACAAAAATGAATTTGTCGGCCAGTTGATCGAGGAGCACCTGAAAAATCTGGGAATCGTGGTGAACGACATTATGGAGCTGAATACCCTGGAGGCCATTTCCGCCATGGTCTATCACGGCCTGGGCGTGTCCATCATTCCCCAGTCCAGCATTCAGTATCCAGGCACTTTGCCCCTGAAGCGCATTCCCTTTACCAACAAGGCGCCGCACCGGGTACTGGGGCTGATCGAAAAAGAGGACAGCAGCAAGGCGCACCTGACCAAGGAGCTGATCTCGGAGCTGGCCCAGACGATACGGGGAGGGAGGCGGGTATAGGTACTGCAGAGCCAGGGATTTTACTTGCCTTCTTGAGTACAATCCCTGCATGCTTACCGCAAATGGAACAAACTCATGCGCTTTTACAAACGAATGGCACCCGTAAAGGTGCTCAGCTTTGATCTGGACGACACCCTCTACGACAACGTGCCGGTGATGACGGCAGCCGAAAACTGGCTGCTGCAGGCGCTGCGTGACGATTACCCCGAGTCCACCCTGCTGGGGGCGGACAACCTGGCGGCGATCAAGCGCCGGCTGATTGCCGAGCAGCCAGAGCTGGCTCACGACGTCAGCGCCTGCCGTCGGCGCGTGCTGGTCGAGGGCCTGCGTCAGCAGGGAGTAGCGGAAGATAAAGCGGAGCAGTTGGCCGAGACCTTTTATCAGGGCTTTCTGGCCGAGCGCGGCAAAATCAAAGTGCCCGAGACCACCCATAACGTGCTGACCACGCTCAAGGAAAAGTACCGGCTGGCGGTGATCACCAACGGCAATATGCCCCTGGAGCACACCGAGCTGGCGCCCTATTTCGAGATTGTGCTCAAGGCCGGCCCCGACGGCCGCATGAAGCCGGCGCCGGATCTGTTTGACCGGCTGGCAGAGCAGGCCGGGGTGAATCACGCCGAGATTTTGCATATTGGCGATCATATTCGCACCGACGTGGCCGGTGCCGTGCATAGCGGCTGCCAGGCGGTGTGGCTTAACGACAACGGCCGTACCGAAGCGGATCTGCAATGCTTGCCCCAGGTTGCCCTGACGCGGTTGGAGCAGCTGCTCGAGCTGTTATAATCGCCAGCGTACTGTAAATATTCCCAGGAGTTGTGATGGATGTATCCAGCCTGCTTGACGGCATGAACGACAAGCAAAGAGAGGCGGTGGCCGCCCCTTCCCAGAACATGCTGGTGCTGGCCGGTGCCGGCAGTGGCAAGACCCGGGTGCTGGTGCATCGCATTGCCTGGTTGATGCAGGTGGAGCAGGTGCCGGCCTCGGGCATACTGGCGGTGACCTTTACCAACAAGGCCGCCGCCGAAATGCGCAGCCGGGTGGAGCAACTGCTCGGTGGCCGCCTGTTCGGCCTCTGGCTGGGCACCTTTCACGGCCTGGCGCACCGGCTGCTGCGGGCCCATCATCTGGACGCCAACCTGCCCCAGGACTTTCAGATCCTCGACTCCGACGATCAGCTGCGCCTGCTCAAGCGTATTCTCAAGAGCATGAACCTGGATGAAAAGCAGTGGCCGCCCCGTCAGGTGGCCGGCTATATCAACGGCCGCAAGGACGAGGGCCTGCGCCCGGGCGACATTCAGGTGCTCAACGATCCCCTGCAAAAGACCTACCGCCAGATCTATCAGGTCTATCAGGACACCTGCGACCGCGCCGGGCTGGTGGACTTCGCCGAGCTGCTGCTGCGGGCCCATGAGCTGTGGTTGTACAAGCCGCACATTCTGGCGCACTACCAGCAACGCTTTCAGCATATTCTGGTGGACGAATTCCAGGACACCAACAGCATTCAGTATGCCTGGCTGCGCATGCTCGCCGGTGACAGCTCCCGCGTCATGATAGTGGGCGACGACGATCAGTCCATTTACGGCTGGCGCGGCGCCCGGGTGGAAAACATTTCCCGCTTTCTGCAGGACTTTCCCGGTGCCGAGACCGTGCGCCTGGAGCAGAACTACCGCTCCACCGGCACCATTCTCAAAGCCGCCAACCGGCTGATTGCCAACAATGCCGAGCGCATGGGCAAGGAGCTGTGGACCGAAGGCACCGAGGGTGAGCCCATTGCCGTATACAGCGCCTTTAACGAAGTGGATGAGGCCCGCTTTGTGGTGGAGCGCATCAAGCAATGGCGTAATCAGGACGGAGCTCTGAGTGAAAGCGCCATTCTCTATCGCAACAATGCCCAGTCCCGGGTACTGGAAGAGGCACTGATTCAGGAGCGCATTCCCTACCGCATCTACGGTGGCCTGCGCTTTTTTGAACGTCAGGAGATCAAGGATGCCCTCGGTTACCTGCGGCTGATTAACAACAGAGGCGACGAGGCCTCGTTTGAGCGTATCGTCAACACCCCCACTCGAGGCATTGGCGAGCGCACGCTTGGGCTAATCCGTGAGGCGGCGCGGGATCGGGAAGTGACCCTGTGGCGGGCGGCCTGGGCGCTGGTGGAAGAAAAGGTGCTTACCGGCAGAGCCGCGGCGGCGGTGAGCCGCTTTATCAATCTGATCAACCAGCTGGAAGACGACACTCGGGAACTGCCGCTGCATGTGCAGACCGACCGCGTGATCGAGCTGTCGGGCCTCAAGGCCATGTATCAGGCGGAAAAAGGCGAGAAGGCCCAGTCCCGGGTGGAAAACCTTGAGGAGCTGGTCACCGCCACTCGGCAGTTCAGCCCGTCGGAAGAAGAGGATATGTCACCGCTGTCGGCATTTTTGTCCCATGCCGCACTGGAGGCGGGCGAGGGCCAGGCGGATCAGTTTGACGACGCCGTGCAGTTGATGACGCTGCACTCCGCCAAGGGCTTGGAATTTCCGCTGGTGTTTATGGTGGGGGTGGAAGAGGGCATGTTCCCCAGCCAGCTGTCGGCGGAAGAAAGCAGCCGGCTGGAGGAAGAACGCCGGCTGGCCTATGTGGGCATGACCCGGGCCATGGCAAAGCTCTATATCAGCCATGCCGAGAGCCGTCGCCTCTATGGCCGGGAAATGTTCCACCGTCCCAGCCGCTTTATCAAGGAGCTGCCCGCCGACTGCCTGGAGGAAATTCGGCTCAAGGCCAAGGTGACCCGCACCATTCCCAATGGCCGCTTCAGCCAGGACCGGGTGCAGGAGACCTTTAACCAGACCGGTTTTCGTCTGGGCCAGCGAGTACTGCATCCCAAGTTTGGCGAAGGCATAGTGCTCAACTTCGAGGGCGCCGGAGCCCAGAGCCGAGTACAGGTCAACTTCGACGACGGCGGCGCCAAGTGGCTGGTGACCGCCTACGCCCGGCTGGAAGCCCTTTAATGGCGATAGGCTGAGGCCATCAGATGGATGGTGAGCCAACCAGCAGCCACAGAATGGAGCCGGCCACCGAGCAGAACAACAGGCCGCACAGGCCGTTAATCGGGCGGCTCCAGGCCTGCAGCCTGAGTTGTATCCGCGGCGAAGACAGCCACCAGGCCAGCAGCACAAACCAGGCAAGGCTCAATGCGAACAGCTCCACCACCAGGGCGGTACGGGTCAGCCAGTTGACGTCGGGCCCCACCAGTGCGGCGAGCAGGCCAATAAAAAACACCAGGGCCTTGGGGTTGAGCAGGTTGGTATTCAGCCCGGTCCAGAAGCCGTTTCCGGACGCCCCACCATTGGCGGCCTTGAGTTCACTGGCCGGCCTGAAGGCCGCCCGCAAGGCGCCCCAACCCATCCATCCCAGATAAATGGCACCCGCCAGCCGCACCAGGGTAAACAGCAACGGGTGTGCCTGAATGAGCAGGCTGATGCCGGTGAGGCTCAGTATGCTGTGCACCAGAATGCCGGTGGCAATGCCCAGCGCCGCGCTCAGGGCGGCTCGTCGCCGGGCCGAAAAGCGCAGCATCAGGGCAATATCCGGGCCCGGGCTCGCCAGCGCGATGAGGTGAATAACGCCTATGGTAATCAGCAGTGAAACGTTCATGAGGGGCTCCGCCTGTGGTGGATGCACAGTGTAAAAGGCGGGCGTTTTACCGGCTTGTAAGTTATTGCATCTGTGCGCGAAAGCGGGCCGGTGTGATGTGATAGGCGTGAACAAAGGCGCGATGAAAATGCGACTGGTCAAAAAAGCCCACCGCCAGTGCGGTGTCGAGCACGGGATGACCGGCGGCCAGCCGTTTCTTGGCGGCCTCCAGCCGCAATCGCTTGAGATAGGCGTGGGGCGTCATGCCCAGGCCGGCCTTGAACTGGCGCAGAAACTGAAAGCGCGACAGGCCCAGCTCGGCAGCCAGTTCGTCCAGCGAATGGGGTTGATCCAGCCCGGCCAGCATGCGCTCCCTGATGCGGGCCAGCAGGGGCCGGGCCAGGGGTGGTGCATCCTGTAACGAAAAACAATCGGCCAGCAGTGCCAGCAGGCTGCTTTCGGCATGCAGGGCGGACGGCTCGGGCAGTTCCAGCTGTCGGTGCAGGGCCAGGGCGTGTTGATAGAGGTGAGGCTGGTGCCGCAGGGGCTGAGTAAAAAAGGGCAGGGGTTGCTCCAGCTCATCGGCCAAATCGGACACCAGCTCGGGCGACAGGGAAAAGACGCGCACGCGAAACCCCGTCTCGTCAAAGCAGTCGCCGTCATGGGCCACATCCGGATTGATCAGTGACAGCTGACCCGGCACCAGCGGCGCCGAGCTGCCTCGGTGAATGAACTTCTGGGCACCGCTTTCCACCAGGCCCAGGTGATAGTCCAGGTGAATGTGGTGGCCATAGCGAAAGCCGGCATGATTCGCCAGGCAAAGTTCCAGGCCGTTCAGGCCCTTGGTTTTCCAGTATCTAACGCTGCTCATGGGCCGATTTTAGCCGATTGACGCTGCCGGGTTTTGTAAAAGATTGCGCCGGGCAGGGTCAGGCCCCGCTTCTTGCCTGTTTCAACCGCCGTCGCTGGCGAATGCCGTCCAGGCTATAGATCACCAGCGCGGTCCAGATCAGGGCAAAGGTAATGGCCTTGTCGAGGGTAAAGGCTTCGCCATAGACCAGCACGCCCAGCAGCAGTGCCAGGCTGGGGGCCAGATACTGAAAAAAGCCCAGGGTCGAGAGCCGCAGCCGGCTGGCGGCACCGGCGAACAGCAACAGCGGCACCGTGGTGACCAGGCCGGCGGCCAGCAGCAGCAGGTTCAGGCCGGCGGGGTTGGCGGTTAGATCGCCGGTGGCGGACTGCAGTCCCCACAGCCACAACAGGGCGGGCACCAGCAACACCGAGGTTTCCAGCAGCAGGCCGGTAAAGGGGTCTACCGGCACCTGTTTGCGAATAAGCCCATAGGTGCCGAACGACAATGCCAGCACCAGCGCCACCCAGGGCAGGCGGCCAAACACCAGCAGCTGCACCAGCACGCCCAGGGCGGCCAGCCCTACCGCCAGCCACTGCAGCGGCCGGTAGCGCTCCTTCAGGAACACCATGCCCAGCACGATATTAAGCAGCGGATTGATGTAATAGCCCAGGCTGGCGTCGAGAATATGATTGTTGTTCACCGCCCAGATAAACACCAGCCAGTTGGTGCCGATCACCAAGGACGAGATCAGCAGCAACAGCAGCAACGCCGGCCGGCGCAACAGGGCCCGCACACGAGTCCAGTAGCCCAGGGCGGTGATCAGCCCCAGCAGCAGCAGGCAGGACCACACCACCCGGTGCGCCAGAATTTCCGGTGCCGGCACCTCGAGCAATTGCTTGAAATAGACCGGGGCCAGGCCCCACAGCAAATAGGCGCACAGGGCGAGCAGGGCGCCACGGGTGGATTGATCCTGTTCCATGTTTATTATCATCGGCGGGGAAAAGCGCAGTGTACTGCCGGTGCCCGGCTCGCATCCAGTAACGGTTGAAACTTTTCGCCGCCGGCCTGCGGTTTATTGTTTCAGCCCCCTGCCTTACAATGCTCGTTCATTTTTGCCCGGCCGACCGTGATGAATCCCGACACCGAAGACACCGCTTCCGTTCCCATTCCCGACACGCCCCACGGCGTGCTGCAGCAGGTGTTCGGTTATCAGGACTTTCGCGACGGCCAGCTGGACATCGTGGAAGCGGCGGTAGCCGGGCGCGATGCCATGGTGATCATGCCTACCGGTGGCGGTAAATCGCTGTGTTACCAGATTCCGGCCCTGCTGCGGCCGGGGCTAACGGTGGTGGTGTCGCCGCTGATCTCGCTGATGAAGGATCAGGTCGACACCCTGGTGGCCAACGGCGTGGCGGCGGCCTACATCAACAGCTCACTCAGCCGCGAAACCATGTTGCGCCACTTTACCGCCCTGCGTCGGGGTGAGATCAAGCTGCTCTATGTGTCGCCGGAGCGGCTGTTGCAGCACGAATTCATGGAGCGCCTGGGCGAACTGAATCTGGCCATGTTCGCCATCGACGAGGCCCACTGCATCTCCCAGTGGGGCCACGACTTTCGCCCGGAATACGCCGAGCTGGGCCGGCTCAAGCAGTGGTTTCCCCACACACCGGTGATCGCGCTCACCGCCACCGCCGACGAAGCCACCCGCCACGACATGCTGAGCCGGCTCAATCTCACCGAGCCACTGATCCACATCGCCAGTTTTGATCGACCCAACATACGCTACACCCTGGTGGAAAAATTCAAGGGGCTGGATCAACTGGTGCGCTATGTGGCCGAACAAAACGGCCAGTGCGGCATCGTCTATTGCTCCAGCCGCAAACGGGTGGAAGAGGTGGCCGAGCGACTGCTGGCCCGGGGCCACAAGGCCGCCAGCTATCATGCCGGTCTGCCCCTGGAGCTGCGCCAGTCGGTGCAGGAGCGCTTTATTCGTGACGATCTCGATATCGTGGTGGCCACGGTGGCCTTCGGCATGGGCATCGACAAGCCCAACGTGCGCTATGTGGTGCACTACGACATTCCCAAGAATATCGAGTCCTACTATCAGGAAACCGGCCGGGGCGGGCGCGACGGCCTGCCCTCTGAAGCCCTGCTGCTCTACGATCCGGGCGACGTGGGCCGAGTGCGGCGCCTGCTGGAAAACAGCGACAACGAGCAGCAGTTGCAGGTGGAGCTGTACAAGCTGAACGTGATGGCGGCCTTTGCCGAGTCGCTGACCTGCCGCCGCCAGGTGCTGCTCAACTACTTTGGCGAATACCAGCGCGAGCCCTGTGGCAACTGTGATATCTGCCTGGACCCCCCCAGGCGCTACGACGGCACCGAAGACGCACAAAAGGCGCTGTCCTGCGTCTACCGCACCGGCCAGCGCTTTGGCGTGCTCTATGTGGTGGAGGTGCTGCGCGGCGCCGACACCCAGCGGGTGCGCGAACATGGCCATGACAAGCTGTCCACCTACGGCATCGGCAGAGACAAGAGCCAGGAGCACTGGGTAAGCGTATTGCGCCAGCTGATCCACTCCGGCCTGCTGACCCAGAACATTACCCGCAACATGGTGTTGCAGCTGACCGAGGCGGCCCGCCCGGTGCTGCGCGGCGAGGTGGCCCTGGAGCTGGCGGAGCCCAGGCTGGCGCGGGTGAAGCAAAAGGACAAGGCGGAAAGCGGCCTGACCCGGGCCGAAGACAGAACCCTGTTCAAGGCATTGCGGCAACTGCGCAAGCAGCTGGCGGAAGAGGCGGATGTGCCGCCCTACGTGGTGTTTAACGACGCCACCCTGACCGAGCTGGCCCGTTACCGGCCCAAAACCGAGGCGGAACTGCTGGGCATCAACGGCGTCGGGGTACGCAAGCTGGAGCGCTTTGGCGAGGCGTTTCTGGCGCTGCTGCGCCGTGAAGGCTGAAGGTACGAAAAAATAAAGGCCCGCCGTGGCGGACCCTGTAACCTTACAGGCCGGCGTAGTAGGCGGCCAGGTCTTCCATGTCCTGATCGGACAGGGGCATGGCCATGGGGGCCATGATGGGGTTGTTGCGCTCGCCGGCCTTGAAGGCCTTCAGCTGACTGACGAGGTAGGCAGCCTTCTGACCGGCCAGGTTGGGGTAGATGTCCATGGTGGAAATACCGTCGGCGCCGTGGCAGGCGGCACACACGGCAGACTTGGCCTTGCCCGCTTCGGCGTCGCCGGCGGCAAAGGCAGGAGCAGCGAACATGGCCATAACGGCGGCGGCTGTCATCAGTTTTTTCATTATTAAACTCCGTTATTATCGAATCTCGAATTGCTTCCTGGCTCAGCTGTTGAGCCGTTGCAGTATAAGTTAAGCTGTGGTTAAAAAGGAAACCCATAGGCGGGCTTCAGGGTGATAATGTGCAATTAGATAATCAGTATGCAAGTTTCACATGGGCTGGAACACCGGTAGCGCCGACCCCGCTTCATTCTCCCCGGTTATTGCTCATCAATCATGACCTTGCCGGCGAACTGGGCATTTCACTCGAGGAGCGTCAGTGGCTGGACATTACCAGCGGTCAGCGGTTGCCGCCGGAAATGACGCCCTTTGCCCAGGTCTATGCCGGTCATCAGTTCGGCGGCTTCAGCCCGCGGCTGGGGGATGGTCGTGCCCTGCTGCTGGGGGAGGTAGTGACCCCGGGCGGCACCCGTTGGGATCTGCACCTCAAGGGCGCCGGCAAGACCCCCTATTCGCGCTTTGGCGACGGTCGTGCCGTGTTGCGCTCGTCGCTGAGGGAATACCTGGCCTCGGAAGCCCTGTACCATCTGCATATTCCCACCACGCGCGCGCTGTGCCTGGTGGGCAGTGACGAACCGGTTTACCGGGAGCAGGTCGAGCCCGGCGCCGCCCTGCTGCGGGCCGCCCTCAGCCACCTGCGCTTTGGCCACTTTGAATATTTCTATTACAGCGGCCAGCCCGAGCACATTCCCGCCCTGCTGGACTACCTGATAGACACCCAGTGGCCGGAGCTGAAACAGCAGCCCCAGGACTATGGCGCCCTGTTTGACCGGGTGGTTACCCGCACCGCCGAGCTGATTGCCCAGTGGCAGGCGGTCGGTTTTTGCCACGGAGTGATGAACACCGATAACATGTCGATGCTGGGCCTGACCCTGGATTATGGCCCTTACGGTTTTCTCGATGCCTATGATCCCGGTCATATCTGCAATCATTCCGACCCTGCCGGCCGTTACGCCTACGATCAGCAGCCGGCGGTAGGGTTGTGGAACCTGCAACGGCTGGCCCAGGCGCTGTCGGGACATATCGAGCTGGACGTGCTGCAAGCGTCGCTGGGGCAATACGAACACCGGCTGCTGACCGCCTATTCCGAGCTGATGCGGCAAAAACTGGGCCTTGAGCAGTGGCATGAAGGCGATCCGGCGCTGTTCCGCGACATGTTCGGCCTGATGGCCGAGCACCGGGTGGATTACAGCTGCTGGTTTCGCAGGCTGGCCCTGCTTGAAGCCGAAGGCGAGCCGCCGGCAAGCCTTATCGCCCTGCTGGCGAAGCCCGAGGCCTGGCATGACTGGTTTGCCCGCTACCGGGCCCGGCTGGCCCTTGAAGGCGGTACTCAGGCCGAGCGCCGGGCACGGATGGACGCCATCAACCCCAAGTATGTGCTGCGTAACCATCTGGCACAGCGCGCGATAGAGCGGGCCGAGCAGGGCGACATGGCCGAGGCCGATACCCTGCTGCGGCTGCTGGCACGGCCCTTTGACGAGCAGCCCGAGTTTAATGATTATGCCGAGCCGGCCCCCGAGTGGGCGGCATCCCTTTGTGTTTCCTGTAGTTCATGACCATGACGCCATTAAAAAGTGAATTCCCCCTGACCATCGACACCTTTCCCGACTGGGCCGCCGAGCTGGCTCAGGAGCTGGAGCTGACCGTGCTGGAGCGGGAAGCCGGCGCCGACTACCACCAGTGGCTGGTGGACTTTGAAGGCAGCCGGTTGTTGGTGTGTTTTCAGCATTACGCCGACTGCGCCTGGCTGCAGCCCCTGGGTGGGCAGGATGAGGCCACGGTCGCCTGGCTGACCGAGCAGTGGAACCGGACGCAAGCCGGAAATTCACTTCAAATAAAGACAAATGATTAAAAAACGACTAGAATGCCGCACTTCGCATTCCGGTTGGTGAATAAATAAACCGCTTGTCGTGTGTTCTGTCCGGAATGGGTTCCCTGACCCCATTAATCAAAAAGGTATCGGATGATTTCTGCCTCTCAATATCGCACCGCGCTGATTCGGCTGTCGCTGTTTCATATCGCGGTGATCGCCGCCAGCAACTACCTGGTGCAGCTGCCCTTTACCCTGTTTGGTTTTCATACCACCTGGGGCGCGCTCAGTTTTCCCTTTATTTATCTGGCCACGGATCTGACGGTGCGTATCTTTGGCGCCGGGCTGGCCCGGCGCATTATTTTCGCGGTGATGTTGCCGGCCCTGGCCAGCTCCTATGTGCTGTCGGTGCTGTTTTTTGAGGCAAGCTATCAGGGCCTGGGGGCACTGGCGGAGTTCAACCTGTTCGTGGCCCGCATCGCCCTGGCCAGCTTTATGGCCTATGTGCTGGGGCAGATCATGGATGTGTCGGTGTTCAACCGGCTGCGTCAGGTGCGCGCCTGGTGGGTGGCGCCCACCTGCTCCACCATTTTCGGCAACCTTATCGATACCCTGGCGTTTTTCAGCCTGGCGTTCTGGCGCTCGCCGGATCCCTTTATGGCCGAGCACTGGGTGGAAATCGCCTGGGTGGACTACGGTTTCAAGCTGGTGTTCAGCCTGGGCCTGTTCGTGCCCGCCTACGGCCTGCTGCTCAAGTACCTGAGCCGCAAGGTGCTGGGCGACGAACAGGCCGCCCTGCAAACCAGTAACTGAGGTGAGGGGTGAGGAGAGAAGAGAGAGGTGTTGTCTCATTGGAGTTCACGCCTCACCCCTCACTCCTCACAAACTGTCACAGCGCCGACAGGGCGTTCACGTCCAGCGCACCGGCGTAGGCCTCCAGATCCGCCATGGCCAGCTCGCTGCCGCGGCCGCTCAGCTGCACCAGGGTGGTGTTGGCCACCAGCATCATCAGTTCCTTGCTGTCTCCTTCCTCCTTGACCATGGCGCTCTGGCCATTGATGCGGCGCACCTTGTAGCCGCTCATGGTGGCCATGCTGGGATTGGTAAACAGCATGGCCATGGTCTGCAGCAGGGGGGAATTCTTGGCGATGGTCATTTCCAGCCGGGCATTGTCCTTGTGGTACTGGCGCGAGGCGTGAATGCCACCGCCAAAGAGCGTTGCTGAGGCGGCCTGGGTATCGGCGTCTTCCGCCTGCCAGCCGGGCAGGGGGGCGGGAAACAGTTCACCCAGCTGGCCGGCCTGCAGCTGGCGTACCAGGGTAGCGGCATAATCGAATTGGGAAGCGGCCTGAGACCATTCCCCGGCCTCGTAGGCACGGGTGCCTTCCTCTATGGCCCGCCGAATTTCGGCATCATCGGCCAGCAGCAGGCCCGGCAACAACAGTCCGGCCCATAACCAGTGCTTGTTCATGGTGTACTCCGCAGTTTTTTCTCAGTGTAGCCAAGGGGGCGGCAAAGGCAGGGAGCAAAAAATGCTCGAAAGGGATAAAAAGGGGTTGCAAGAACAAATGATAACGATTATCGTTACCTTGCTTTCCGAACACAGCCTCCCATTCAGACGTAGGGCACAGGCAGCTTGCGAAGGCACGACATTGCTCACATTGCTTCCAGAGTTTTTAGGCCGGCTTAATGCCGGCCCTTTTTTTATCCGTGTTTGAGCTGCTGCGCTCAGTCATGCTTCGTTGAATTTACATTTCCAGTAGTCGCTTGACCAGTTTGCCAATGCCGGTGTCGGCCTCGGTAATGCTTTGGGCCAGCATATAGGCGGGAGTGGAAATCACTTGATAATGCGCGTCTTCCACCACGTCGGTCACGGCGCAGCCGATGTGCTCGCCGCCCATGGCGGCAAAGGCCTCGGCCACGGCGGCGTCTGTGCCTATGGTGCCCTTGACCCCGGCCGGGTAGACCCGGGGCATCAGCACGGGGGCAATGCAGCAATAGCCGGCGGGCTTGCGGGCCTTGGCAAAGGCCCGGCAGGCGGCCAGCACTTCGTGGTTGACGTCACAGGCGTCGCCCTCAAAGGCGAAATTGCACAGGTTTTTGGCGGCGCCAAAGCCGCCGGGCAGCAGCAGGGCGTCAAAGTCGTCGGCGTTCAGCTCGCTCAGGGGCTGAATGTCGCCCCGGGCGATGCGGGCGGCTTCGGTCAGCACGTTGCGCCGCTCGCCGATTTCCTCGCCGGTGCGGTGATCGATCACATGGTGCTGGGGTTGATCCGGGGCAAAGCACTGGTAGCGGGCACCGTTGCGGGCCAGGTGCAGCAGGCACAGCACGGCCTCGTGAATTTCCGCGCCGTCGTATACGCCACAGCCGCTCAGAATTACGGCAACTTTTTTCATTTCGCTCTCCTTTGGTTGAACGAGTCGGACTTTGTGATTCAGGTCGCCTTGACCGGGCAAAACTGTGCTAGCATTAATCCGGTTAATAATTGTGCACATTGCCTTGTCTGTCGATTTTCCACATTCTCCGATCCCTTATCAAGCCGTGAGATCAAAATGTAAGCTTTTGATCCTAAAGGTTTTGTTTTTATTTTTCGGATCTGTTTCGGATCCTGCCTCCACAGAGTTATCCACAGGCAGGATCCGGCGCCGGCGTGGAGTCCGGCGGCCCGCTGTGGCATGCTAGCGGCCAACGTATCAACGAGAAAGACGCCATGGTTGCCATTCCTGCCAAACCCCTGATCCTGGTCGATGGATCTTCCTACCTCTATCGTGCCTATTTCGCCTCTCAGCAGGCGGATCTGCGCACCAGCGATGGTCGCCCCACCGGTGCCATTCGTGTGGTCACCAACATGCTGCGCAGCCTGCACAAACAGTTTCCCGAGTCTCGTGTGGCGGTGGTGTTCGATGCCAAGGGCAAGACCTTTCGTGATGACATCTATCCGGAATACAAGGCCCAGCGGCCGTCCATGCCCGACGATCTGCGCGAACAGATTAAGCCCATTCACGACATTATTCGCGCCATGGGGCTGCCGTTGCTGATCGAGGAAGGGGTAGAGGCAGACGACGTCATCGGCACCCTGGCCCGGCAGGCCACCGAGCAGCAGCTGGACGTGGTGATCAGCACCGGCGACAAGGACATGGCCCAGCTGGTGTCGAATCATGTGCTGCTGATGGACACCATGAAAAACAGCTTTCTCGATCGGGACGGCGTGGTGGAAAAGTTCGGCGTGCCGCCGGAGTTGATCATCGATCTGCTGGCGCTGGTGGGGGACAAGGTCGACAACATTCCCGGCATGCCCGGCGTGGGCGAGAAGACCGCGCTGGCGCTGCTGCAGGGGCTGGGCTCCATCGACGACATTGCCGCCCATACCGACAAAATCGCCGAGCTGGGCTTTCGCGGATCCAAGTCCTTTGCCGCCAAGTTTGCCGAGCATGAGGAACAGGTGCGGCTGTCCTACACCCTGGCCACCATCAAGACCGATGTGGCGCTGCAGGTGGGCCCGGCCGAGCTGCAACAGGCGGAGCCGAATGTAGAGGCCCTGCGCGCCCTGTATCAGGAATTTGAATTCCGCAACCTGCTGGCCGAGCTGGATTCCGGCGACGAGCAGGAACAGGCACCGGCTGCCCCGGCGCTGGCAACCGACTATCAGACGATCACCGAGCAGGCGCAACTGGACGAATGGATCGCCCGGCTCAAGGCCGCGCCGCTGTTCGCCTTTGATACCGAAACCACCAGCCTCAATTACCGGGATGCCCGAGTGGTCGGCGTGTCATTCGCGGTGGAAGCGGGCCAGGCCGCCTATGTGCCGTTTGGCCACGACTACCTGGATGCGCCCGAACAACTCAGTGAAGAGGCCGTGCTGGGGGCGCTCAAGCCGCTGCTGGAAGACGACAGCCGCATCAAGCTGGGGCAAAACCTCAAGTACGACATTAACGTGCTGAAAAACCACGGCATAGAGCTGAAAGGCGCCCTGCTCGACACCATGCTGGAGTCCTACGCGCTGAATTCGGTGCAGACCCGGCACGACATGGACAGCATGGCGGCGTTCTTTCTCAATCACACCACCACGTCGTTTGAATCTATCGCCGGCAAGGGTGCCAAGCAGCTGACCTTTAACCAGATCCCCCTGGAGCAGGCCGGCCCCTATGCGGCGGAAGACGCCGACATTACTCTGCGGCTGCACCACCACCTGGCGGAAAAACTGGCCGCCGAGCCCGACCTGCAAAGCGTATTCAACGACATCGAGCTGCCCCTGGTGCCGATTCTGGCCAGCATGGAATACACCGGCGTGCGCATCGACGGCAAGCTGCTGGCCACCCAGAGCGACGAGATCGCCAAACGACTCAAGGAGCTGGAGCTGGAAGCCCATGAGCTTGCCGGCGAGCCCTTCAACCTGAGCTCCACCAAGCAGCTGGGTGAGATCCTGTTCACCAAGCTGGAACTGCCGGTGATCAAGAAAACCCCCAAGGGCGCGCCGTCCACCGCCGAGGAAGTGCTGCAGGAGCTGGCGCTGGATTACCCCCTGCCCAAACTGCTGATGGAATACCGGGCCCTGAGCAAGCTCAAGTCCACCTATACCGACAAGCTGCCGCAAATGGTCAACGAGCACAGCGGCCGCATTCATACCTCCTATCATCAGGCCAACACCGCCACCGGGCGGTTGTCGTCGTCGGATCCCAACCTGCAGAACATTCCCATTCGCACCACCGAAGGTCGCCGCATTCGTCAGGCCTTTGTGGCCGAGCCCGGCTACAAGCTGGTGGCGGCGGACTACTCCCAGATTGAGCTGCGCATCATGGCGCACCTGTCTCAGGACAAGGGGTTGCTCGATGCCTTTGCCCATGGCCAGGACATTCACCGTGCCACCGCCGCCGAGGTATTTGGCGTGCCGGTGGATGAGGTCAGCACCGAGCAGCGTCGCCGGGCCAAGGCCATCAACTTTGGCCTGATCTACGGCATGAGCGCCTTTGGCCTGGCGCGTCAGCTGGGCATTGGCCGTAACGAGGCTCAGGACTATATGAACATCTACTTCGAGCGCTATCCGGGCGTGCTGCGCTACATGGAAGACACGCGGGAGCAGGCCAGCGAGCGTGGCTATGTATCCACCCTGTTCGGCCGCCGGCTCTACCTGCCTGAGATCAAGTCCAAAAACGGCGCTCGGCGCAAGGGCGCCGAACGGGCGGCCATCAATGCGCCCATGCAGGGTACCGCCGCCGACATTATCAAGAAGGCCATGGTGCGGGTGAGTGACTGGCTGACCAGGTTGCCCGAGGGCGAAGTGCGCATGCTGATGCAGGTGCACGATGAACTGGTGTTTGAAATTCGTGAAGACAAGGTGGACGCCTACCGGGAGAACATCTGTGCACTGATGCAGCAGGCGGCCACCCTGGATGTGCCCCTGCTGGTGGAAGCCGGGGTGGGAGACAACTGGGATCAGGCTCACTGATCTGGTGTAAAAAAACAGAAATGAAATAAAATTACGGATTGGGGCTTTTCTCGGCCTCGGTTCGAGAGTAAAGTAGCTTCAGGTACAGAGGCAGGGACATCCCTGTCTGACTTTCATTTGTGCATTCGATACGTGACTGCTCAGGCCGCCTTCAGCATGACTGCTGAAGGCGTTTTTTTTGCCTGTTTCAGAATTCCCTGTAACTTGTATACAAAATTAATTTTTTGTAAAAAGGTTACAGTTTTGCTGCCGAAAACCGTTCAGGGCCTCCGCTGGCATTTGGGGGAAGGGCTGGTTATCATCGGACCATTGGTCGGGGAGCCGCAAGGCTGAGACGGCAAGGCGCCGAACCCGTTGAACCTGATCCAGTTGATACTGGCGTAGGGAACCGGCGGCAGATGTCCGATGAGGTTCCCCGCCTCACGAGGACCATAAGGACATGCACAGCAGCAAAGCCATTATTCTCTCCATTGCCGGCTCCGACAGCGGCGGCGGTGCCGGTGTTCAGGCCGACATCAAGGCCATTTCCGCCACCGGTGGCTATGCCTGTTCGGTGCTCACCGCCATTACCGCCCAAAACACCCGTGGCGTGTCTGCGGTGCACCCCATTCCTCAGGACATTATTCGCGCCCAGCTCGATGCCGTGTTCGGCGATTTGCCGGTGGCGGCGGTCAAGGTGGGCATGCTGGGCGACGCCGACACCATCAACACCGTGGCCGATGCCCTGGAACAATACCGGCCCCGGCATCTGGTGGTGGATCCGGTGATGGTTAGCGCCAACGGCGACATGCTGCTGGCCCCGGAGGCGGTGCAAAGCCTGAAGCAGCGGCTGTTGCCCCTGGCGGACGTGATCACCCCCAACCTGCCGGAAGCGGCCTGCCTGACCGATCGCCAGGTACCGGCCTCGCTGCGCGAGGTCGAGCCGCTGCTCGCGGCCCTGAAGGAGCTGAAATGCCGGGCGGTGCTGCTCAAGGGCGGCTTTTTGCAGCAGGAGCCGCGCAGCCCCGACTGGCTGTTGCATGGCGATGGCATGCGCTGCTTTGACACTCCCAGGGTGATCACCACCAACACCCATGGCACCGGCTGCACCCTGTCCGGTGCCCTGGCGTCCTACCTGGCCCAGGGCCTGGAGCTGGAGCTGGCGGTGGCCTCGGCCAAGCACTATATCGAGCGCGCCATCGAGGCCGGTGCTCGCCTCAAAATCGGCCAGGGTCGGGGACCGGTAGAGCACTTTTTTGCCCGCTGACCCCGGCATTATCGCCCCGGTCCCCTTGCGCCGGGCCGGGGCGGCTTGTAGTATTTCAGCGCTAATAACCAATAAAAAATTGATTAACTTACTGATAGTTAATCCAATTACTTCACTGCTATAGTCTGCTCTACAGAGTCTCTCCTTTATTTTTCGCCGATCCTGATGCCCTTCCAGGGGCTTTGTAAGGAGCCTTGCGTATGCTTGTTGCCGTTCTGGCAGGTTTTATTCTGGCCGCCCTGGTGCCGCGTTTGAGCCCTTTACTGGGCAAGCACATCGGCTGGTGCCTGGCCGCCCTGCCGGCCGCCCTGTTTGGCTATTTTGCGAGCTTCTGGCCCCGGGTGACCGGGGGCGAGGTGGTGCACTTTTATTACGACTGGATTCCCAGCCTGAACGTCAGCCTCAGCTTTCTGCTGGATGGCCTGAGCCTGATGTTCGCCCTGCTGATCACCGGCATTGGTACCTTTATTCTGATTTACGCCGGTCGTTACCTGGAAGGCAACCCGGACAGGCACAAGTTGATGATGTACCTGCTGGCCTTTATGAGTGCCATGCTGGGGGTGGTGCTGTGCAGCAACCTTATCGGCCTGTTTGTATTCTGGGAGCTGACCAGCATTACCTCCTACCTGCTGATCGGCTTTAACCACGAGCAGGAAAAAGCCCGCAAGGCGGCGCTGCAGGGGCTGTTTGTCACCATGGGTGGTGGCCTGGCGCTGATGACCGGGCTGATTATGCTGGGCTGGATGGCCGGCAGCTTTGAACTGCGCGAGGTGCTGGCGCAAGGGGCGGCGCTGCAGCAGCACGGGTTGTTCCTGCCGATGATGGTGCTGGTGCTGGCGGGGTGTTTTACCAAGTCGGCCCAGACCCCGTTCCATTTCTGGCTGCCCAATGCCATGGCCGCGCCCACCCCGGTGAGCGCCTACCTGCACTCGGCCACCATGGTCAAGGCTGGGGTCTTTCTGATGGCCCGGCTGCAGCCGGTGATGGCGGGCAGCGACGCCTGGCTGCTGGCACTGTCGCTGTTTGGTGCCGTGACCATGACGGTGGGGGCGGTGATGTCGGTGTGCAGCACGGATCTCAAGCGCATTCTGGCCTTTTCCACCGTGATGGCCCTGGGCACCCTGACCATGTTGATCGGCATCGGTACCCCGGTGGCGCTGAAGGCGGCCATGGTGTTTTTGCTGGCCCACGCCCTGTACAAGGGCGCCCTGTTTATGGCCGCCGGCACCCTGGATCACGCCACCGGCACCAAGGACGTGCGCGAGCTGGGCGGCCTGCGTGCCCACATGCCGCAAACGGCGTGGTTTCTGTGGCTGGCGGCGCTGTCGCTGGCGGGCATTCCGCCGCTGTTTGGCTTTATCGCCAAGGAGCTGATGTTCGAGGCGGCGCTGGGGGCAGCGTCGCTGTCACTGCTGCTGACCCTGCTGTCGCTGATCACCGCGGTTTGCATCGTGGCTGCCAGTGCCCTGGTGGCGATCAAGCCCTTCTTTGGCGCCCTCAAGCCCACTCCCAAGGCGCCCCACGAGGCACCGCTGGCCCTGCGCCTGGGGTTCAGCGTACTGGCAACCCTGAGTCTGGTGCTGGGGCTGGTGCCCGGACTGGCAGAGCCACTGCTGGCGGCGGCGGTCACCGCCATCAGCGGCACTCAAGCCGCCGATCTGGATCTGGCGCTGTGGCATGGCATCAACCTGCCGCTGTTGTTCAGCGCCGCCGCCCTGGTGGCCGGTGGCCTGCTCTACCGTGGCTGGGACCGCGTGTACCAGCCCCTGGGCAAGGTCATTTATCCGCTGTCTTATGGTCCCGAGCGGGGCTATGAAAACATGATGGACGGCCTGGTGCGGCTGGCCCGCTGGCAGACGCAATGGCTGCAGAACGGCTACATGACCAACTACATTCTGACCATACTGATCACCGCCATCGGCTTGCTGGTGTATGCCTTCTGGGCTCACGACGCCTTTGTGTATTCACTGTCGTTCGAGGGCGTGCGTCTGTATGAGGTAGTGATCAGTCTGCTGATGCTGGTGGCCGTGGTGTATGCCAGTGCCACCCATCTGCGGCTGGGGTCGGTGGCGGCGGTGGGCGTGCTGGGCTTTGCCATGGCACTGATCTACGTGTTCTTCAGCGCGCCGGATCTGGCCATCACCCAGGTGCTGGTGGAGACCCTGACGGTGATCCTGCTGGTGCTGGTGTTGTTCCGCCTGCCCGGCTTTCAGGATCTGTCCAGCGTCCGTACCCGCTGGCGCGACGCCGCCGTGGCCGGGGTCTTTGGCGTGCTGGTGACCATGATGGTACTGACCGTGAACCAGTCTTCCCTGGGTGAGGGCATCAGTGACTACCTGGTGGCCAACAGCTATGAGGTGGCCCACGGTCGCAATATCGTCAACGTTATCCTGGTGGATTACCGGGCGCTGGATACCCTGGGGGAAATTTTCGTACTGGCCCTGGCCGCCATCGGCGTTAACGCCATGATCCGCTTTCGCTGGGAGGACTACCGATGATCTCCGGTTCGTCGCTGATTCTGCAGACCGCCACCCGTTTTCTGGTGCCGTTGCTGTTCCTGTTTTCGGTGTTTTTGCTGCTGCGTGGCCACAATGAGCCCGGTGGCGGTTTCATCGCCGGGCTGGTGGCGTCCGGGGCCTTTGCCCTGCACCTGTTTGCCTTTGATGCCGGCAGCACCCGCAAGCTGATGGGGGTGGAAAGCCAGCTGCTGATGGGCTGCGGCCTGTTGCTGGCCCTGGTCAGCGGCACCGTGGGCATGGTGTTCAACGGCCAGCCGTTTCTGTCCAGCCAGTGGTGGTCGCTATATGTGCCGGGGTTGGGTGAGCTCAAGCTGAGTACACCGCTGTTTTTTGATATCGGCGTGTTTCTGGTGGTGGTCGGCGTGGTCACTACCATCATGCTGTCCCTGGCAAAGGTGGAGGAATAAATGGAAAACCTGTTTGCCTTTGTGGTGGGCGGCCTGTACGCCACCGCCCTGTTTATGATGCTGCGGCGCAGCGTGGTCAAACTGGTGATCGGGCTGATTATTCTGTCCAACGCCGCCAACCTGCTGATCTTCACCAGCGGCGGCCTGGTGCGGGGAGCCCCGCCGCTGATTCCGGAAGGCCTGTACCAGCCGGTGGGCGCCATTGCCGACCCGCTACCCCAGGCGTTGATCCTCACCGCCATCGTGATCAGCTTCGGGGTGCTGGCCTTTGCCGTGGTACTGATTCACCGGGCCTATGAAGTGATTGGCGCCGACGATGTCAACGAGATGAAGAGCACGGATTCGTGAAAGCAGAAGTTATTATACCCATTCTTATTCCCATGCTGGCCGGGGCCCTGTGCCTGACCTGCTGGCGTTGGCGGCTGGTACAGCGCTGGATTTCCGTGCTGTCGGGGGCCGGCCTGCTGGTGGCATCCCTGGTGCTGCTGCACAAGGTGCAGCACGACGGCATTCAGGTGGCCTATATGGGCAGCTGGCCCGCGCCTTACGGCATCACCCTGGTGGCGGACTTGCTCAGCGCCATCATGGTGGTGGTGACCGGGGTGATCGGGCTGGCGGTGGCGGTCTATTCCCTGGCCACCATGACCCGCAGCCACGAGGCCTTTGGCTATTACCCGCTGCTGCACCTGATGCTGGCGGGAGTGACCGGGGCCTTTCTTACCGGCGATATCTTCAACCTCTATGTGTGGTTCGAGATCCTGCTGATCGCCTCCTTTGGCCTGATGATACTGGGCGGCGAGCGGGCACAGATGGAGGGGGCCATCAAGTATGTCACCCTCAACCTGATCTCCTCGGCCATGTTCCTGACCGCCGTGGGCCTGCTCTACGGCTATGCCGGCACCTTGAACATGGCGGATCTGGCGGTGAAGCTGAACGGTCCCGAGCAGTCCGGCCTGGTGACGGTGATCGCCATGTTGTTCCTGGTGGCCTTTGGCATCAAGGCGGCGGCCTTTCCGCTGTTTTTCTGGCTGCCGGCGTCCTACCACACCCCGCCGGTGGCGATCTCGGCGGTGTTTGCCGGCCTGCTCACCAAGGTGGGGGTCTATGCCCTGTACCGAGTGTTCAGCCTGATCTTCGTGCAGGACACCGACTTTACCCACGGCACCGTGCTGATGGCCATGGGCATTTTCACCATGGTTACCGGGGTACTGGGGGCGGCGGCTCAGTTCGAGGTACGGCGCATTCTCTCCTTTCACATCATCAGCCAGATAGGCTATATGCTGGTGGGGCTGGCGCTGTTCACGCCGCTGGCGGTGGCCGGCGGCGTGTTTTACATCTTTCATCATATTATCGTGAAGACCAACCTGTTCCTGGTGAGCGGGGTCATGTACCGCTATCACGGCAGTTATGATCTGTCCCGGCTGGGGGGCCTGTACCGCTCGGCGCCCTGGCTGGCGGCTCTGTTTATGGTTCCGGCCATGTCGCTGGCGGGACTGCCGCCGCTGTCGGGCTTTTTTGCCAAGTTCACGGTGATCAAGGCGGGTGTGCTTGAAGGCCACTGGCTGATGGTGGCCATGGCGCTGATCGTGGGCCTGCTGACCCTGTATTCCATGGTCAAAATCTGGGCCGAGGCCTTCTGGAAGGGACTGCCCGACGAGGCCAAGCCACTGCGCGGGCAGCAGGATCCGCACCTGTATGTGCTGTACGGGCCCATCGTGGTGCTGGCGCTGATCACCCTGACCATCGGCTTTGGCGCCGAGTGGTTTGTGCAGCTGGCCATGGCCACGGCGGAGCAGCTGCTGTCGCCGGCGGGCTATATTGAAGCGGTGCTGGGAGGAAGCCAATGAAAGCCTTTGGATGGAACATGTTGCTGGCCATGGCCTGGGTGGTGTTGTCGGGCACCTATACCATCAGCAATCTGGTGATCGGTATTCTGCTCAGTTACCTGGTGCTGGCCTATGTGGGTCGAGACAAGCCCACCTTTGCCCGTTACCTGGGCAAGGCGCCGCGTATCGTCAATTTCGTGCTGTTCTTTATCTGGGACTTGATCAAGTCCAATGCCCGTGTGGCCTACGACGTGTTGACCCCGACGCACCTGATGCGGCCGGGGGTGATCGCCATTCCACTGGACTTAAAGGACGAAGGCGGCATTACCATTCTGGCCAACCTGATCACCGCCACCCCGGGCTCCCTGACCCTGGACGTGTCGAGTGATCGCAAGGTGCTCTATGTGCACCTGATGTACCTGGAAGACGAGTCCCGCCAGCTGGCGGAATTCAAGGCCCTTGAGGCCCGTGTTATCGATTTGCTGGGATGAGCCCATGTTTGAACTTGCCCTGACCCTGTCGTTTGTCTTTCTCAGCCTGGGCCTGGTGCTGGCCACGGTGCGGTTGCTGATCGGCCCCACCTTGCCGGATCGGGTGGTGGCGCTCGAGGTGATCGCCTCGCTGACCATCGGATTTATTCTGGTGTACAGCATTGCCTACGACACACCGGCACTGATAGATGTGGTGATCGTGCTGGCGCTCACCTCCTTTATGGCGGCGGTGGGCTTTGCCCGCTACCTGGAGCGGGGAGGCCAGCGCGATGATGACTGAGATGATTACCAGCCTGTTTCTGCTGCTGGGCTCTTTCCTGATGTTGCTGGCCGGCATCGGCATTATTCGCATGCCCGATCTGCTGACCCGTATGCACGCCACCAGCAAGGCCGGTGCCCTGGGAGCCGGGCTGCTGGCCTGCGGTTTTGCGGTGTATTTTCCCGAGGTCAGTGTCGTGGTAAGGGCGCTGGCGGTGGTGGTGTTCGTGATCATGACGGCACCGGTGGCGGCTCATGTACTGGCCCGGGCCGGCTATTTTGTGGGCATTCGGCTGTGGGAAGGCACGGTCAAGGACGTGATCAAGGAGCGTTACGATCTCAAGACCCACCAGCTCGGCAGCTCCGCCCGCAAGCGGGATGACTGATAGAGAGCGCGGGCAAGCTCCCGCGCTGCAATGCCGTTGATGGCCTATGCCCTGGCCGTGTGCCAGATAGTGCGAATCTGCTCGGACAGGGTCATGGGGTCAAAGGGTTTGGCGATCACCTCAACGGCACCCATGGCCTTGTAGGCGGCAATTTCTCGCGGCTGGATCTTGGCGGTCATAAAGGCCACCGGAATTTTCTCCAGGGCCGGCTGCCGGCGAAGGGCGGTGAGGGTTGAAGGGCCGTCCATGCCCGGCATCATCACATCCAGCAGTATGATATCGGGGTTGAAGGCCGCGGCTCCGGCGAGGGCGTCTTCCCCCGAGGCGCACAGCATCACTTCAAATTCTCCCACGACTTCCAGCGCCAGCCGGGCGATTTCACGAATGTCGTCGTCGTCTTCCACGTAAAGAACGCGGCGGGGTTCCTGGTGTTGTGGCATATCCTTTCCTTGGGCTTGGTGGGGGTCAGTCGGGCTGGTTCAGCCATTTTTCCGGATCCAGCCCAACACGCTGCAGCAGCCGTTCGGTGTCGGTACCGTACAGCTTTGAGGCCACACACAGACCGGCCAGATGCATGATGGTGGGGGCCTTGCGGGTGGCGTGAGCGGGTGCCATGTGTACGGCGCCAATCAGTTCCCTCAACGGCAGGGGCAGCCCCCACTGAATCTTGAGCCGGTTGCCATAGCGGGGGCCCCATTGCTGCAGCAAGGTCTCCGCCTGGCCGGCATTCAGCGTACCTCCCTGGTCCAGGTATTGCTGCAGGGTGCGCAGTACCGCCAGCTCGCCACAGCGGCTGAGCAGGCCGGCAGTGTGGCAGCTGGCGCCGTCTGTGTCCACGCTCAGGGCCATGTTACGGGCGATGGCGGCCACCTGCTCGGCGATGGCCTGATGCTGCTGTGCCTGCTCACTGAACTCGGCGTGGGTCAAGGCACCGGAAATGTCGAGGCTCATGGCCAGGGCACAGTTCAGCGACTGGGAGATGCCCAGGGTGATGATGGCTTCATCCAGACGCGAGACCGGCTTGCCGCTGCGGCGCAGCGAGGCGCTGTTGGCCAGTTTCAGCAGCCGGGTAACCAGGGCGGTTTCGTTCTTCCAGGTGGTGGTGAGTTCGGCGGTGCTCAGCTCGTCGATGCGACTGAGCAGTGGCAGCACCTTGTCGTTGTCCAGGGCACCAGGCAATTGCAGTTTCTCACTGAGCGCCTGCTCCAGCCATTCCTCCACCGAAGGGACGTCGGATGTTTCGGAGAGGTCGGTGTTGTCGTCGATGGATTTTGCACGGGCACTGGCGTCGGCGATTACGGCCTGCAGCCGCTTTTGCAGCATGGGCAGATCAAAGGGCTTGGCGATGAAGTCGTTAATGCCGTGATGCAGGGCCACCCTGACACTGTCCCTGTCGGCACTGGCACTGATAACTATCACCGGCGTGTGCTTGTCGGTCTTGCGGATCAGCTTGATCAGCTCCAGGCCGCAGCCGTCGGGCAGGTGCCAGTCGCACAGTACCAGGCTCGCCGGTAATTTCTGCCAGGCCGCCTTGGCGTCTGCCAGGCTGGCGCAATGCCTGACCCTGGCCTTGGCCGACAGGCCGAGCATCACGGTTTCCACCAGATCGGCAATCAGGTAATCGTCTTCAAGCAGCAGTACATTCACGCGTGGTACCTACACCCTGGGCTTGTGAGCACTGATTACAGCATAGTCGGTGACACCGTTTCGGCCGAGTCTCTTTCGTTCATACAGGGCCTGATCCGCCGCGCTCAGTGCTTCCTCGGCGGTGGTAAAGTCATTCAGGCAGGCCAGGCCCACACTGACGGTAACGCCGAATTCCTGCTCTTGTCCTCGAAATTTCAGGGCGGCAAAGTCGTGGCAAATTTGCTCGAACAGGGTGCGAGCCTGCTGGGCATCACATTCGGGCAGAACCGCTACGAACTCCTCACCGCCATAGCGCCCCAGGCTGTCGGTTTTGCGTAGCCGCCGTTGCAGCAGGTGGGCCAGGGTGTTGATTACCCGGTCGCCGGTGGCGTGGCCATGATTGTCGTTGACCTTTTTGAAGTGATCCAGGTCGAGCATGGCCACCATGGTGTGGTGGCCCATGCGCTGAACTCGAGCGTGCTCCTGGCTCAGCGCCTGTTTGCTGTGCGAGTGGTTGAGCAAGCCGGTGAGCCCGTCCCGGGCCAGCAGCCGGGACAGCTGCCGGGCCCGGTGACAGAGAATGCTCACGGTGCGGATTAGCAGCGAGTCGGAAATGGGCTTGGTGATGAATTCATCGGCGCCCTGGGCCAGGGCGCTGAGCTGTCGCTCCCGGTCCTGCTCCGATGACAGATAAATGATCGGCAGGCTCAGCCATTGAGGCTCAAAGCGAATCATGCGCGCCAGGGTGGTGCCCGAATAGGGTGGCATGTGTATGTCCATCAGCAGAATATCGGGGTGAAACTCGGCCAGGGTACTCATCATGTTGTAGGGTCGGTTGAGCACCCTGACTTCCATGCCGGCCTCGGTCAGCACCAAACGGTAGTGTTCGGCCAGCTCTTCGTCATCGTCCATCAGCAATACCCTGGCCTGATCATGCTGCTGATGTTCCCGGTTCAGCTGTTCAATGCGTTCGGCCAGGGCCGGGACGTCCACGGGCAGGGGGAACAGGCCATCCACGCCCAGCTCCGCCAGGCGGTAACGGGTGGAAAAATCCTGCTCGGCGCCGGCGCACAGCAGGGGGGCGGGTGTCTTGCCGGCCCGGCTGGCCCTGTATCGGTTCCACTCCGACACCTCCTGCAGGTGCTGGCTGCGGGTGATGATGATGCCGTGTTCGTGCCAGCAGGAGGCGGGCAGGGTGTCGAGCTGTTGCTCATGCCGAGTGGCGAAGCCGTATTGCTTCAGGGCGGCGGCCAGTTCAGCCAGGTCGGCACCCAGCACCAGCAATTCACTGGTGCCGTCGGCCAGCGGCAGGCTGGGGGAAGTGGCGGTCACGGCCGCGGGCGGCAGAGGCTTGCCCAGCAGCTGTAATAGCTGCTCCAGCTCGACGGTCAGTTCGCTGATCATCAGGCCGGCCTGGGCGGGGTCGGTGTGCTCCGTTTTCAGGCGTTGCTCCAGCCCGGCCGCCTGCCGCCCGAGTTCGGCCTGGCCAAAGGTGCCGGCCGAACCGGCGAGCCGGTGCAGTAGTTGGATCAGTGCGTCCTGCAAGGACTGATGAGGAATTCCGGGCCGCCATGCGCGCAGCGCCTCCAGTTGCTCGGTCAGCTGCTCGGTGGTGCGCTCGGTGAAACGGGCGCTGAGGCGGGCCAGGTGCTGTTCCAGGGGGCCGGTGTCAGTCATGGTTGATTCCTTTGGCGTTAATCAAATACCAATCCATTCCGTCTGCGTGGTTGTGATTAGTATATGCTGATAGAGTTTCATGCGGGACCGGTTTTTCCGGCGCCCCCTCATTGCAACAAGGAACGGGTTGAATGAAGCTGTCTCTCAAGGGACGCATTGCGCTGATTATGCTGACCGGCGCCATGCTGACCGTCCTCGGCGTACTGACTACCGCCTATCATTCGCTGGTGGATGACTTTGAACAGCTATACAGTCAGCGTCAGTACAATGCAACCTTGCGTGCCGCCGAGCAGGTGGAACGAGTGCTGGCGCTGCGTCGTCACTCGCTGGAAATGGTGACGCCCCAGCTGACGAACGGCGTGCATCTGCATTCCACCGCCGAACTGCAGGCGCGGTTGCAACGCCAGCCCATGCTGCGCCAGCTGTTTCCCGATGGCGTGCTGGTGTTTGACGCCAACGCCACCGCCATTACCGAAACCACCCTGGTGCCCGGCCGCCTGGGCACCAACTACGCCGACCGCCCTCACTTTCGTACCCTGATCCGCACGCGAGAGTCGGTGATCAGCTCTCCCATTATCGGCCGCACCACGGGTGCGCCGTTGATCTCGTTTCTGAGTCCGATTCTGTCGGATGACGGTGACTTGCTGGGCATGCTGGGGGGCGTGATCAACCTGGCAACCACCTCCATTCTGCCCGAGCAGCGGCTGCGGGAAGCCTTGCGGGAAGGAGTCAGCTTCAAAATTCTCGATACCGAAAACCAGTTGTATGTGTATAACGGCCGGGATCTGTCCCGGGAGCTGCAACCCTTGCCGCCGCCGGGAGAGGATGCCCTGGTCGACGCCGTGCTGTCCGGCGCCCACCTTGGTGTGGTAAAGGGGGACGGTGAAAAACGCTGGGTCTATGCCACCACGCATTTGCAACAGCTGGGCTGGATGTTTGTGCGCGCCCTGCCCCATGAGCGGGTGGTGGCGCCGGCCCGGGATTTCTTTATGCGTTTTGCCGGCATCAGCCTGCTGATCGGCACCGGCCTGGCGTTGGTGTCGTTCTGGCTGGCCTGGAGTGCGTTGCAGCCGCTGGCTACCATGACCCAGCGCATTCGCGGCATGGCCGCCGAGGCCGGAAGCGATCGGCCCTTGCCGGAAACCGGTGTGCCCGAGCTGGCCCGCCTGGCCCGGGCCTTTAACCGGCTGACCGCCGAGCGCAAGGCGCTGAGTGAGGTCAAAGACGACTTTGTGGCGGTGGTGAGCCATGAGTTGCGCACCCCGCTGACCTCCATCAATGGTGCCCTGCGGCTGGTGAGTTCCGGCGTGGCCGGTGAGTTGCCGGAAAAGGCCGGCGAGCTGGTCGGGCTGGCCTGGCGCAATGGCGAACGACTGCAGCACCTGATTAACGATCTGCTCGACTTCAGCAAACTGAACGCCGGCAAGCTGGAGCTGGCCCCCGAGCCCTGCTGCCTGAATACCCTGATCGACGAGGCCATCGCCGGCAATGCCCCCATGGCCGAAGCCTATGAGGTCGGCTTGCGCAACGATCTGGGTGCGCCCCTGCCGACGGTGCTGGATCCGTTGCGGGTGCGCCAGCTGCTGGACAACCTGATCAGCAACGCCATCAAGTTTTCCCCCTCCGGTGGCCTGGTGCGAGTCTCGGTAGAGCAGCCCGAGCCGGACTGGCTGCGGCTGACCGTGAGTGATCAGGGCGAGGGCATCCCCGATGCCTTTGCCGAACACCTGTTTGACCGTTTTGCCCAGGCGGAAAACGGCACCATGCGCACCACCCAGGGCACCGGCCTGGGGCTGGCCATCTGCAAGGAGTTGGTGGAGCTGATGGACGGGCGCATTGGCTTCTATAATGACCGGGGCGCCCACCTGTGGCTGGAGTTGCCGGTCATGCCCCATGTTCAGCAAGCCGAAGGAGGTCGCCCATGAAAATGCCCCCTCTGCCCGACAACGAGCTGCAGCGGCTGCGGGCCCTGCAGCGTACCCGTTTGCTGGACACCGGCGCCGAGAGCCGTTTTGACCGGCTGACCCAGGTGGCGCAGCACAGCTTTCAGGTGGATATCGCGCTGGTGTCGCTGGTGGACAGCGAACGGCAATGGTTCAAGTCGGCCCAGGGCCTGGATGCCTGCGAAACCGCCAGGGACATTTCCTTCTGTGGCCATGCCATTCTCAACGACCGTATTCTGGTGGTGGAAGATGCCCTGGAAGACGAGCGTTTCTTTGACAACCCCCTGGTTACCGAGGCGCCTCATATTCGCTTTTACGCCGGGGCGCCGCTGCGTAGTGCCGATGGCTATCACCTGGGCACCCTGTGCGTAATAGACAGTCGGCCTCGGCGTTTTGACGACAGGGACGCCACGTTGCTGCGTACCCTGGCCGACTGTGTGGAAGAGCAGATCGGCCGGCAGCGGCTGGAGGCCCTGCGTCAAAGCCTGGCCGAAAGTGAGTATCGGGCCCAGCTGATCATTGAAGGGGCCAATATCGGCACCTGGCAATGCGATCTGCAAAGCGGTCAATGCCGGTTTAACGAACGCTGGGCCGAAATGCTGGGCCACCGGCTGGACGAGCTGGGCCAGCTCACCATAGAAACCTGGCGTGAGCGGGTGCATCCGGACGATCTGGAGCTGGCCAGCTCTCAGCTTGAGCGCCATATCAAGGGGCTGGAGTCGGTGTACGAGTGCCGGGTCAGAATGCGTCACAAAAACGGCCGTTGGGTCTGGGTGCACAGTCGGGGGCGGCTGCTGAGCTGTGGCGACGATGGCCGGCCGGGCATTATTTACGGCACCCATATCGACATCAGTGCCGAACGCGAAGCCATGATCCAGCTGGAGCGGCGCAACAAGGCGCTGGCGGTGCTCAACCGTATGGCCTTCAAGCTGCAGGGCAGCGTCGATGAGCGCATCACCCAGGCGCTGGCGCTGGGACGGGAATTTCTGCAGCTGGATCTGGCCATCGCCAGCGAGGTGATCGGCGATGTGTACATGGTGCGCTGGGTATCGGCTCCGAAAGGTGCCGGAGTTGAGCCCGGACTGCGCTTTGAGCTGGTGCAGACCTATTGCCGGCTGATGCTGGAGCAGCAGGGCGTACTGGCCATTGACCACATGGGCCAGTCGGCGTATGCCAGCGCGGTGTGCTATCGGAACATGGGGCTGGAGGCCTATATCGCCACGCGTCTGGAAGTGAATGGCGAACTATTCGGTACCCTCAACTTTTCTTCCGCCACCCCCAGGGCACAGCCCTTTGACGATACCGATCGCATGTTTCTGGCGCTGATGGCCCACTGGCTGAGCGACATGCTCAGCCGCCAGCGCCAGCAGGACCGCTTTGACAAGCTGGCCGAGCAGCTGCCCGGGGTGATTTATCAGTTTCGCCGCTGGCCCGATGGCCACAGCGCCTTTCCCTACAGCAGTGCCGGTATGGAACAACTCTACCGGCTGCCGCCACAGGCGGTGCGGGAAGATGCCGGCGCCGTGTTTGAGCGCATTCATGCACAAGATCTCGACTCGGTGGCCGAGTCCATTGTCCGCTCCGAGCGTGAATTGTCCGACTGGCATGTGCAGTATCGAGTGTTGCAGGGAGACGGCAGCAGCCACTGGGTGGAGGGGCGGGCTCGTCCCGAACGGCTGGATGATGGCAGTACCATCTGGCATGGCTACCTGACCGACATTGAGCATGAAAAACAGGCGGAGCTGGCGCTGACCGCCAGTGAGCAGCGGTTGCGGGGGTTGTTTGAGTTGTCCTCCATCGGCATTGCCCTGAGCGATGCGCGTACCGGCCGCTTTCTCGATGTAAACCGGGCGCTGCTGGGCGCCACCGGTTATGGCAAGGCCGAGCTGTTGAACCTCGGCCTGTCTTCACTCACCCCGGCAAAGTATGCACAAGCCGATGAACAGGCCGGAGAGGCCCTGGCGCGGGATGGCCGCTACGGGGCCTTTGAAAAGGAGCTGCTGCGCCGGGATGGAGCCCGGTTTCCGGTTCGTCAGCAGGGCATGCTGATTCGGGACGCGGGAGGGCAACCGCTGATATGGACCCTGATCGAGGATATTACCGAGCTGAAAAAGGTGGAGCGCATGCAAAAGGAGTTCGTGTCCACCGTCAGCCACGAACTGCGCACGCCACTCACCTCCATCACCGGCTCCCTCGGTCTGCTGACTCGAGGGGCCCTGGGGCCCCTGCCCGAGCAGGTGTTCCGGTTGGTGGAGGTGGCCCACAACAATGGCCGGCGGCTGCACCTGCTGATTAACGACCTGCTCGATATGGAGAAGCTGGTGGCGGGCAAGATGCACTTTGATGTGCGCCCCCACGATCTGGCCGATCTGTTGCACGAGGCGGTGGAATGCCATCGCCCCCTGGGTGAGGACAGAGGGGTGACACTGGTGTTGGGGGAAACACCGGCACGGGTTCAGGTACTGGTGGATCGGGACCGGCTGCTGCAGGCGCTGGCCAACCTGTTGTCGAACGCGGTCAAGTTTTCTCCCGACCACGGCCGGGTCGACATTGATACCGAGCCCGCCGGCCAGGGCTGCTGGCGCGTACTGGTGCGGGATCGAGGGGAAGGGGTGCCCCAGGAGTTTCGCTCGCGTATCTTTGAGAAGTTTGCCCAGGCAGACAGTTCCGACACCCGCAGGAAAGGCGGCACCGGCCTGGGCCTGGCGATCACCCGCGAGCTGATGGAGCGCATGGGCGGCGGCGTGGGTTTTGACTCCACGCCGGGGCAAGGTGCCTGCTTCTGGCTGAATATTCCCGAAGCCGGTTAGGGGGGGGTGAAAATGGGTGCGGGGGGCTGTGCGTGCGGCTGCCAGGTTTGCGCCGGCGAAAGCGGCGTCTGCAAATTGGCTTCACACCTTACCCAATCGAGGCAACTTCCTTGGGGGTAAGGTGGCGCCATTCCCCTTCGGCCAACGCAGCATCCAGCACGATATCACCGATTTGCAGCCGGTGCAGGGCGGTTACCCGGTTGCCAACGGCGGCAAACATGCGTTTCACCTGATGGTATTTGCCTTCCTGAATGGTGAGCAGCACCTGAGTCGGGGTGATCACTTCCAGGGTGGCGGGCAGGGTGGCCTTGGGCTCGCCGTGGAGCATCACACCCTCGGCAAAGCGGTCTGCGGTGCCATCCGCCAGCGGTTCGGCCAGACCCACCCGGTAGGTCTTGTGACAGGCCCGTTTGGGTGAGCGCAGCCGATGCGACCACTGGCCGTCGTCGGTGAGCAGCAGCAGGCCGGTGGTGTCCACATCGAGCCGGCCGGCGCATTGCAGGCCGGCGGCCAGTTCCGGGGGCAACAGCTGCAGCACGCAGGGGTGCACCTCGTCCTGAGTGGCGCTGATATAGCCCTGGGGCTTGTGCAGCATTATATAGCGCGGCGGCTGCAGACTCAGTAGGCGTCCCGCCAGACACACGCGCTGGTCACCGATCTTGATATCGCCTTTTTTGACCACCTGGTCATTGACGGTGACCTCGCCCCGGGACAGGGCCTTTTTGGCCAGGGAGCGGGTCAGCCCGGAGGCCTCACACAAGAAGCGATCCAGGCGCATCAGGCGGGCTCGTCACCGGCGTTGAGGGTGTCGTCCTGCAGCAGCCATTCGGTCAGCACTTCCTTGGCCTGATCCACGCCCAGGCCCTTGAGCGAGCTGAATGCCTCGACTCGAATGCTGCCACCGAAGATGGCCACGGCTTCACGCACCCTGAGTACCTCGGCCTTGCGGGCGCCGGACTTGAGCTTGTCGCATTTGGTCAGCAATGCCAGCACCGGCAGTTCGCAGTCGCTGGCCCATTGCAGCAGTTGCTGATCGATGTCTTTCAGCGGATGGCGAATGTCCATCAGCACCACCAGCCCCTTGAGGCTGTCGCGTTGTTGCAGGTATTCCGACAGCGCCTCTTGCCACTTCAGCTTCATTTCTTCCGGTACTTTGGCGTAGCCGTAGCCGGGCAGGTCGATCAGGCGCTTGCCCTCACTCAGTTCGAACACGTTGATCAGCTGAGTGCGGCCCGGGGTCTTACTGGTGCGGGCCAGGGATTTCTGCTGGGTAATCGTGTTCAGAGCCGAGGATTTTCCGGCATTGGAGCGGCCGGCAAAGGCGATCTCAACGCCGGTGTCGGCGGGCATCTGTCGTATGTTGGGCGCGCTGGTAATAAAGTGGGCGGCGTTGAAGTTTATCTTGTTGTTGTTCAATGTGAATTCCCCGAGGTTATGAAGCCGCCCTGATTACTTTCTGGCAAAATTGTGTAGAATAGTGCGGTTTTTTAAATCGCATTGTAACATGCCCTCGCTGGTATGTGATCTGGAAGCTCTAACAACGAGAAGTCGGAACGTCATGAAAAAAATTGTTTTCACGCTAGCCTTAATGCTCGGAGTGGCCGGTACCGCACAGGCCCAGGGCGATGTCGAAGCCGGTAAGGCCAAGTCCGCCGCCTGTGCTGCCTGTCACGGCAACGACGGCAACAGCCCGACCGACATGTATCCCAAGATTGCCGGTCAGCACGCTTCCTACATTGAAAAGCAGCTGGCCGAATTCAAGGCCGCCGCCACCGGCGGCACCGGCCGTGCCAACGCCATCATGGGCGGCATGGCCCTGCCGCTGGCCGAACAGGACATGGCTGACCTGGCCGCCTACTACGCCAGCCAGGCCATTACTCCGGTGCCGGTTTCCGAAGACGTTATCGAGCGCGGCGCGGCCCTGTATCAGGGTGGTGACATCGAGCGCGGCGTGACCGCCTGCATCGCCTGTCACGGCCCCCGGGGTGAAGGCCTTGAATCCGCCAAGTTCCCCAGCCTGTCCGGTCAGCACCCGGCCTACATCAAGGCCCAGCTGGAAATGTTCCGCAGCGGTGAGCGGGAGAACGATCCCAACCGCATGATGCGCGACGTTGCCGCCAAGCTGACCGACGACGATATTGCCGTGCTGTCCCAGTATGTGGCCGGCCTGCACTGATAGCTCTCGGGGGGTGGCCTGCCCCCCGCCTAACCCGGTTTGTTGATGTCCCTGCCTTTGCCTGCCTTTTGTTGTCCTCTCTGCGACTCGCCCGACCATGCCCTGTTTCATCAGGATCACCGCCGCTACCACAAGTGTGCGCGCTGCCGGTTGATTTTTGTGGAGCCGGGCCAGCGGCTGAGCCATGACGCGGAAAAGGCCGAGTACGATCTGCACCAGAACGACACTCAGGATGCGGGCTACCGGCGGTTTCTGAGCCGGTTGGCCACGCCGCTGATGGCGCGGCTGGCGCCGGGCAGTGAAGGGCTGGACTTTGGCTGCGGGCCCGGGCCGGCGCTGGCCGCCATGCTGAACGAGGCGGGCTTTGCCGTGACCACCTATGACCCTTACTATGCGAATCATGCCCAGCGGTTGCAGCGACAGTATGATTTTGTAACCTGTACCGAGGCGATAGAGCATTTTTATTCACCCGGGAATGAGTGGCGGCGCTTGCTGGCCATGCTCAGGCCCGGCGGCTGGCTGGGGCTGATGACCAAGCTGGCCCGGGATCAGGCGGCCTTTGCCACCTGGCATTACAAACAGGACCCGACCCATGTGTGCTTCTTCAGCCGCGATACCTTTGCGTGGCTGGCACAACGGGACGGGCTCGGCATCGAATTTATCGGTGCCGATGTCATTCTTCTGCACAAACCGGAGTCGTTATGACACGTATCAAGAAGGCCCGCACCCCGGGCCGTATCGGTGCCCGCAAGGAAAATCGGGAAACCGCCGAACAGGGCAGGGAACGCAAGCGCAAGGCCAGACGCAAGGGCCTGACCCCGGGTTCGCGCCACAATGTGGGTGGCGACAACCAGGGCGGCAAGGCATCAAAGGCGCCGAAAGACCCGCGCCTGGGCTCACGCAAGCCCGTGGCCCTGGTGCAGGAAGACGCCACTCGCGACACCGTGGCCGCCGCCAAGGCCGTGGCACCGGTCAAGGTCCGCAAGCTCACTCCGGAGCAGGAGCTGGACGCGCTTGAAAACGACGATCGCCTCAACACCCTGCTGGACAGGGTGGAAGCGGGCGACAAGCTGAGCAAAGACGACAAGGTCTGGCTTGACCGCACCCTGGCCCGTCATCAGCAACTGCTGGAGCAACTCGGCCTGCTCGACGACGAGGATGAAGACGACGCCGAGCCCGGCGACGACCTCTGGGATCGTTTTATGGATGCCGAGCTTGATCCTGCTCAATACCGCGACGAGGAAGACAAGTCATGATCTCCCCCTGGTTGATCGCCGCCCTGGTGGGCGGCGTCATCATAGTGGGTCTGGCCGTGTATGCGGGCATTCTGCTGGCGAAGCTGCGCCAGCAGACACAACACCGGCGCCAGGCCATAGCCAAACGCAACGATCGCATTCTCGACAGCGTGCGCACCATTGCCATGGCGGTGCGTGACGATCAGTGCAACCTGTCGGAAGGCGCCATTCGCCTGACCAACCTGCTTAATGCCCTGCAGTTTGATCAGCCCAGGGACTTCGCCGTCGAATACCCAGGCCTGTACGATCTGTACGACAAGGTCAGGGAGATGCCGACCCACGAGGCCCGCAAGCAGCTCAAACGCAACGAGCGTATGCGGCTGGATCTGGAGCGGGCCGGTCATGAAGGCGAACTGGAAGCCACCATTAAAATCGAGG
The DNA here is from genome assembly GCF_002242685.1 of Oceanimonas doudoroffii. Taxonomy (NCBI): domain Bacteria; kingdom Pseudomonadati; phylum Pseudomonadota; class Gammaproteobacteria; order Aeromonadales; family Aeromonadaceae; genus Oceanimonas; species Oceanimonas doudoroffii. The sequence continues at coordinate 183,625 of NZ_NBIM01000003.1, read as the reverse complement.
TCGAGCGCCTGGTGAGTCTGGAACTGCCCGGTCGCTGACCGGGGAGGAGACAATGTCAGCGATTGAGTGGGATCAGGCGCTCATCGAAAAATACAATTACTCGGGGCCGCGGTATACCTCGTATCCCACCGCCCTCGAGTTCACCACCGACTTCGGCATGAGCGAGTTCGATGCTGCCGCCGAGCGTTACTCGCAGCGCCCGCTGTCGCTCTACGTGCACATTCCGTTCTGCCACAAGCTTTGCTATTACTGTGGCTGCAACAAGGTGATCACCCGTCATCAGGGCAAGGCCGATATCTACCTGGACTACCTGGAGCGGGAAATTCAAGCCATGGCGCCGCGCTTTGCCGGCCGCACCGTCACTCAGATGCACTGGGGCGGCGGCACGCCCACCTTTCTTACCGCTACTCAGATACAACGCCTGAACGGCCTGTTGCGCCGGCATTTTCACTTTGCCGGTGAGGGCGAGTTCAGCATAGAGATAGACCCCCGTCGTATTGAGCTGTCACTGCTCGACGTGCTCAGCTCGGAAGGTTTTAACCGCATCAGCCTGGGAGTGCAGGACTTCAACCAGGAGGTGCAAAGGGCCGTTAACCGGGAGCAGGATAACGGCTTTATTCGTGCCCTGGTGGCCAGGGCCGCCGAGCTGGGTTTTTCTTCTACCAATCTGGACCTGATCTACGGCCTGCCGCTGCAAACTCGGGAGAGCTTTCTGCATACCCTGGAGCAGGTGGTGGGGATGAAGCCGGCGCGGCTGTCGGTGTTTAACTATGCTCATCTGCCCAGTCGCTTCGCGGCCCAACGCAAGTTGAAAGAGGTCGACATGCCGGCCCCGGCCATGAAACTTGCCATGCTGCAGGACTGCATTCGCTACCTCACCGGCCGGGGCTACCAGTTTATCGGCATGGATCACTTTGCCCTGCCCGACGACCGCCTGGCGGTGGCTCAGCGCCACGGCGAGCTGCACCGTAACTTTCAGGGCTACACCACGCAGGGGGAATGTGACCTGCTGGGACTTGGGGTATCTGCCATCAGCATGATCGGCGATGCCTATTCCCAGAATCACAAGGAGCTGAAGCAGTATTACGCCCAGATCGACGCACTGGGCCATGGTCAAAGCGTGGGCTATGCCCTGAACGAAGATGATTGCCTGCGCCGGGATCTGATCAAGCGGCTTATCTGCAATTTTGAATTGGAGTTTGCGCCCCTTGAAGCGCAATACGGCATCGCGTTCAACGACTACTTCGCCGAGGACTTCGCGCTGCTGCAACCCTTTGTAGACGATGGCCTGGTGCTACGGAAGGCGGACCGCCTTGAGGTAACCCTCAAGGGGCGGCTGCTGATCCGCAACATCTGCATGTGCTTTGACCTGCACCTGCGCCGGCAGGCGCACCGGCAGCAATATTCCCGCGTGATCTGACCTTAGTCCCGGCGCTGTTTCGGCTCAGTCCGCCGAGGAGCGACGGACGATCAGCTCCGGCGGCGGGCATTTCACTATGTCCGCCGTCGCCTTGCCGCCTATCTGCGCCAGCAGCAGGGAAATGGCCTGATCCGCCACCTCGGCCAGGTGCAGGTTGACCGCCGTCAGCGGCGGCTCGCATTTCTGGGCCCGCAGACCGTCATAACGGGTGACCACCCGCACGTCTTCCGGCACCCGCCGTCCGGCTTCCTGCAGGGCCCGTACCACCCCCACCGCGAAGGCGTCGACCGGCGCACAGATGGCGTCCACGCCCGGCTGCTCGGCTAGCAGCCGGCGGCAGGCTTCGGCGCCGGCGTCTTCCCCGCCCATTTCTTCCGCCCGGATGATGGAGCAGGGCAGTTGGTGCCGCCAGATGAAATCCAGATAGGCCTGCTCCACATCCACATAGGAGTGACGGCGCTGCTGGCCGATCAGCAGGGCGATGTGGCGCGCGCCCCGCTCCCGCAGGTGTTCGAGCAGCATGCGGCCGGTACGCTCGGCCTGCATGTCCACATAGGGCACCGTCGGCTCGGTGTCGGGCTGGCGGCCGATGGACACCACCTGGATGCCCCGGCGCTGCAACTGGGTCACCTGGGGATCCTCGGCCACCGGCTCTATGATGATGGCGCCGTCCACGTCCAGCTCGCCCAGCAGGTTGCGGGCTTCCGCCAGCGGCGGCACCAGCACCAGCGCCAGTCCCTGTTTCAGCGCCGCCTCCGCCGCCGTGGCGGCGATTTCCATCATGAACCCCAGACGTGAGGGGCCCCCTGCCACGGCAAAGGGCATGGAGGAGAGCAGGGCGATGGAATTGGTGCGCCCGGTGCGCAGCCGCTGGGCCCGCAGGTTGGGACTGTAGCCCAGCTCGTTAGCGATCTGCTTGACCCGTGCTCGGGTCTGGGGATCCACCTGGCCTCTGTCGTTGAGGGCGTGGGAGACGGTGGTGCGGGACACGCCGGCGGCGGCGGCGACATCGGCGATGGTCAGGCGGCGCTGGGCACCGGGTTTGACGGAACTCATGGACTCTCTGCGGGCTGATCGCGGTTGGGCTCGAGTATACCCCTGCGCCGGCAGGGGGACCAAACCGATTGCGGTGGCCGTTTTTGACGTATTGACAGCCGGTGAAACTTTGCATACCTTAACCAAATCGATTTGGGGTCCAGGTTTGGCCCGAATCGTTTAGTTTGACCAGTTGTTGTGACTGCCGCGGCAGTAGTAGGCTGCGGTTATTTTTATCGCCGTCCCAAATCGATTTGGTCTGGCAGAAAGGTGCCGGTTCCCCCCGTGACGGCTCGGTTTTATATGGAGAGTCCACCATGTCTCAAGCTCACAAGGATGTCATCGAACCCGTTGACGAAAAGCTGCCCCTGAGAACCTTGCTGGCGTTCGGGTTGCAGCATGTATTGGTGATGGCGGCGTCGCCCATCGCCTCGGTTTTTCTGATGGCCACGGCGCTGGATTTCTCGCCGGATCTGACCATCAATCTGCTCAGCGCCACCTTCATCATCTGCGGCCTGGGCACCCTGCTACAGTCCATCGGCTGGCGCGGCTTCGGCGCCCGGCTGCCGTTCATCATGCTGCCCGGCGGCGCGCCCATAGTGCTGTTCATTCTGATCGCCCAACAGACCGATGTGGCCACCGCCACCGGGGCGGTGATACTGACGGCCCTGTTCTATTTCCTGGTGTTGCCGGTGTTCCGCCGCTTCCTCAGGCTGTTCCCCTCTGTGGTGGTGGGCACCATGCTGCTGCTGGTGGCCATCAACCTGGTCAAGATCTCGGGCTTCCTGATCGTTGGCAAGACGGGCTCCGAGAACTACGCGGATCCATTGAATCTGATGCTGGCCTTCGCCACTATCGGCTTCACCGTGCTCTTCGCCCGGGTGCTCAAGGGCATGATGAACCAGTTGGCGATCCTGCTGGGCCTGCTGGGCGGTACCCTGATGGCGGTGTTGTTTGGCGCCTTCCATTTTGAGCATCTGTCGTTGTTCCCCCTGTTCAGCCTGCCGACCCTGCTGCCCTTTGGCATGCCCAAGTTTGACCTGGTGGCCTCCCTGCCCCTGATGATCTTCTGCATCATCTCCATGGTGGAAGCCACCGGCCAGACCCTGGCCATCGGCGAAGTGGTCGACAAGAAACTGGATCCTCAGGTGGACGTGGCCAGAACCATTCGCGGCGACGCCGCCGTGTCCCTGCTCGGCGGTTTGTTCGGCACCTCACTCATCATCACCAGCGGCGAAAACATCGGCGTGGTGCGCGCCACCGGTATTCGTTCCCGCTATGTCACCCTGATGTCCGGCCTGTTGCTGACCCTGTTCGCCCTGTTGGCGCCGCTGGCACGGGTGATCCACGCCGTGCCCGAAGCCGTGATCGGCGGCACCGGCATGGTGGTGTTCGCCATCGTCGGCACCATGGGTATCGACATGCTGCGCCGGGTCGACCTGCGCCAGCACGGCAACATGTATGTGGTGTCGGTGGCCCTGACTGTGGGCCTGTTCCCCATTCTGGTGCCCGGCGTGTACAGCCAGTTCCCGTCCGGCCTGGCCTCCCTGCTGGGCAACGGCGTGGCCATGGGTGCCATTACCGCCGCCCTGATGAATGCCCTGTTCCAGTACAAGAGCAAGCAGGCGGCGCCGGCCGCCGAGGGTGAAGAAGCGCCTCGCCTGCAAGGCCACTGAATGTATTCGGGCAGGCGGACGGCCTGCCCCCGCAAGAAAGGAAGATTAAGATGACGCAACTCAATTATCGTCAGTTCGAGCAACCCTGCCTGCTGGCGCCCGACTGGCTGATGCTGGCCGACGGGCCGGTACGGGATCACGCCGTGCTGCTCGACGGCGAACGATTCGGGGATGTGGGCCCGCTCGAGACACTGCGCGCCGCTCATCCCGAGGTGGCGGTGGTGGCCCTACCGGGCAAACTGGTCATGCCCGGCTTCGTCGACAGCCATCACCACCTGACCCAGGCCTTCGGCAAGGCGCTGGTGTTTGGCGAGCCGTCGGAAATCTTCCGTCGGGTATGGGTTCCTATGGAATCCGGCCTCACCCCGGACATACTGTACCTGACCGCCAAACTGGCCTCGCTGGAGGCCCTGCGCGGCGGTTTCACCACCGTCTGTGATGCCGGCACCCGGGCCAGCGAGGGGCTGGACGCCATCGCCCGCGCCACCACGGAAGTGGGGCTGCGCTGCGTGCTGGGCCGGGTGTGCAACGACAAGCGTGGCGACCAGGTGCTGGAAGCCGGGCCCATTCTGGCCCAGGCCGAGCGGCATATCGCCGACTGGCAGTCCAATCCCCTGGTGACGCCGTCGCTGGCGGTACCGATTCCGGAGATCGCCACCGACGCCATGCTGCACCGGGTGTCGTCCCTGTGCGCCGAGGCGGGCATCGTCTTCCAGACCCATGTCAACGAGCACCTGGTGGCGGTGGAACGTTCCCTGGAGCAGCGGGGCCTGCGACCGCTGGAGCAGCTGTACAGGGCCGGAGCCCTGGGGCCCCAGGCGTTGCTGGCCCACGCCACCCTGCTGACCCCGGACGAGCTGATGATGCTGCGGGACACCGACAGCGCCGTCAGCTACAACCCGGTGGCCAGCGCCTGGAAGGGCAACGCCGTGGCCCAGGCCCAGCTGATGCACAGCCTGGGCATCCGCGTGGCTCTGGGTACCGACGGCACCCGCAGCGACGGTTTCCGCCTGCTGGATTACGCCGAGGCGGCCCAGCGTTTCGCTTTCGGCATGGCGGTGGGCGATTCGTCCTGCGGTGGCGGCTGGCCCTGGCTGGATCAGGGCACCCGCGGCGGCGCCAGCGTGCTGGGACTGAACACCGGTGAAATCGCCCCTGGCAAGGCGGCGGACTTTTTGCTGGTCGACCTGGAAGTGCCCGAACTGCTGCCGTCCTGGGATCTGAGCTGGGAGCTGGTGCGGCTGGCGAACCGGGATCAGATCCAGGGGGTGTTCGTCGCCGGCCGGCTGCGGCTGTGGCAGGGCTGGCCCCTGGACTGGGACGCCCGGGCCCTGATGGCCGAGGTCAACGAGCTGGCCAAGGCGGTGGTGTCCGGTGCGCCGATCCAGAAGATCCATCCCTACACCGACGCCCACCGCCGCGACTGGCTGGCCGAGCGGGGCGGGGAGCGTCACGCGTGACCGGCGACGTCTGGTTGTGGAGCGCCCTGGCGGTGGCCGCCGGCGCCTTTGTACAGGGTGCCACCGGCATGGGGTTTGCGCTGATCGTCGCGCCGGTGCTGGGGCTGCTGGCCCCGGCCCTGTTACCGGTCAGCCTGCTGGTGCTGATGTTGCCGCTCAACGCCCTGATCGCCTGGCGTGAGCGCGGCGCTATCGATTTGTTGGGCACCAAGTGGATCACCCTGGGCCGGGTGGCGGGCACCTTTGGCGGCCTTTGGGTGCTGGTGGTGCTGCCCCTTAATCAGCTCAACCTGCTGATCGGGGTGTCGACCATAGCGGCGGTGCTGGCGAGCTGGCTGGCGCCGGCCTTTTCGCCCAACCGCCGGGCCTATGTGTCCACCGGGGTGATCACCGGCATTACCGAAACCGCCACCGGCATCGGCGGTCCGCCCCTGGCGCTGGTGTACCAGCACATGCCGGTGGCGACCCTGCGCGCCTCGGTGGCGACCTGTTTTTTGATCGGTGAGCTGGTGTCGTTGCTGGTGCTGGCCCTGAATGGTCGGCTGCAGCCCGAGCTGTTGCAACCGGTCACCAGCCTGCTGCCGGCGCTGGCGGTGGGCCTGGTGCTGAGCCAGCTGGTGCACCGGCGGCTGGATGCGCGCTTTTTGCGTCGCTTCGTGCTGCTGTTCGCCTTTGTTTCCGGCACCCTGGTGCTGTTTCAATAATACGGGCTGGCGCAAATCAGGCAGATGAAGTTGGGCCGCATTGGCGGCCCTTTTTTATTCCCGCTCTGCGCTGGCCGCCAGCAGGGCGGCCTTTTCATTTGGATCGAGAAAGGCCATGTGAAGGGCGTTTTCCTGGCACTGGCGAGCCTGTTGTGCCGTCAGGCCGGCGCGCACCGCGGCGTCCGTGTACTCGTGGCGCAGCTCTATGCCTTCCACCGCCGGATCGTCGGTGTTGAGGCAGACCCTGATGCCTTTTTCCAGAAAGCGGTGGATGGGGTGGCGTGCGAGATCGGCCACCGTGCTGGTCTGCAGGTTGGAGGTCAGGCAGGACTCGATGCCGATGCCCTGGGCGGCGAGGTAATCCAGCAGCGCCTCGTCTTCCACCGCCCGCACGCCGTGGCCGATGCGCTCGGCGCCCAGCTCATGCACCGCCTGCCAGACGCTGGCGCTGCCGGCGGCCTCGCCGGCGTGTACGGTGACGCGCAGGCCGGCGTCACGCACCCGCTTGAAATGGTCGTTGAACAGCTCGCCGGGAAAGCCGGCCTCGTCCCCGGCCAGATCCATGGCCACCAGTTTGCCGGCATGGGCCAGGCAGGCGGCCAGTTCACGCGCGCAGGCGTCCGGCCCAAAGGTGCGGCTCATGATGCCGATAAGCTTCACCGGCACGTCGAAGTCCCGGCTGCCGGCGGTCACGCCGTCGATCACTGCTTCCACCACGCCTTCCGGGTCCAGGTGATGATTCATGGCCATATAGCCGGGGCTGAAGCGCAGCTCGGCGTAATCAATGCCGGCGTTGCTCAGATCCTCCACGTTCTCATAGGCCACCCGCCGGCAGGCGTCATAATTGCCCAGCACCCTGACCCCCCAGTCGAGTTTGGCGAGAAAGGCCAGCAAATCCGGCGTGTTGCCCTGTACTTGCACATGGTGCAGCAGGCCATCCAGGGTGTCGGCAGGCAGGGCCAGATCAAAGGCCCGGCCCAGTTCCAGTATGGTGGCCGGGCGAATGTTGCCGTCCAGGTGACGGTGCAGGTCGAGCAGGGGCAGGCTGGAATCTATCATCACGGCTCCGCATGGGGTGGTGGTGCTTCCATTCTACTCCCTGGTGGCCGATTCTTCCGGTTGCAATTCCTTCAGTTTACGGGTCAGGGTATTGCGACCCCAGCCCAGCAGGCGGGCGGCCTCCTGCTTGTGGCCCTGGCTCTGGGTCAGCGCGCAGTCGAGCAGAATGCGTTCGAATTCGGGCAGGGCCTCGGCCAGCAGATCCTTGCGGCCCCGGGCCAGTTCGTCGCTGGCCCAGCGCTTCAGCGCCTGGCGCCAGTCCTGGGGCTGGCCTCCGGCGCCGACCGGCTCCGGATCGGGCTCCCGTTTCAGCAGCTCGGGGGGCAGATCCGAGACCAGCACTTCCTGGCCCGAGGCCATGACGGTGAGCCAGCGGCACACGTTTTCCAGCTGGCGCACGTTGCCGGGCCAGGGCAATTGCTGCAACAGCGTCTGGGTGTCGGTATGTAGGGTCTTGGCGTCCACGCCCAGCTCCCGGGCGGCCAGCCCCAGAAAATGGCGGGCCAGTTTGGGAATGTCTTCCCGCCGCTCTCGCAGTGCCGGCATGTGCACGCGAATCACGTTGAGGCGGTGGAACAGATCCTCACGAAAGTCGCCACTGGTGACCTTTTTTTCCAGATCCTGGTGGGTGGCGGCAATGATGCGCACATCTACGCGAATGGGCTGGTGTCCGCCCACCCGGTAGAACTGGCCATCGGCCAGTACGCGCAGCAGCCGGGTCTGAATGTCCAGGGGCATGTCGCCGATTTCGTCCAGAAACAGGGTGCCGCCGTCGGCCTGCTCAAAGCGGCCCCGGCGCACGTTATTGGCGCCGGTAAAGGCGCCCTTTTCATGGCCGAATAGCTCCGACTCGATCAGATCCTTGGGAATGGCTGCCATGTTGAGGGCGATAAAGGGCTGTTCGGCACGAGGGCTGTGTTTGTGCAGGGCATGAGCCACCAGCTCCTTGCCAGTCCCGCTCTGGCCGTTGATCAGCACCGAAATGGAGGAGCGGGCCAGTCTGCCGATGGCGCGGAATACTTCCTGCATGGCCGGCGCTTCGCCGATGATCTCCGGGGTGCGCACCGCCTCCGGCTGCGCCCCCGGTGCCTTGCGCCGGCTTTCCTTTACAAAGGCCACGGCCCGCTGCACCAGGGCGACGGCGTCGTCTATGTCAAAGGGCTTGGGCAGGTATTCAAAGGCACCGCGCTGGTAGGCATTGACCGCGCTATCGAGATCCGAGTGGGCGGTCATGATGATCACCGGCAGGTCGGGGGCGCGTTTGTGAATGGCGCCGAGCAGGGTGAGCCCGTCCATGCCTCCCATGCGAATATCGGAGATCACCACGGCGGGCTGCACCCCGGTCAGGGCATCCAGTACACTTTCACCGTCTTCAAAACTGCGGCAGCGAAACCCGGCCTGGGCCAGGGCCCGCTCCAGTACCCAGCGAATGGAGCTGTCGTCGTCGACGACCCAAATCAGTTCAGCCATAAAGTGCTCCTATCGTCGTAGCGGCAGATAAATAATGAATTCGGTCAGGCCCGGCCGGCTCTGGCACTCAATGCGGCCCTGATGCTGATGGATCAGCTCCTGGGCGATGGACAGTCCCAGTCCGGTACCGCCTTCCTTGCCGGTGACCATGGGGTAGAACAGGGTATCGTGCAGGAGGGCGGGAATGCCCGGACCGTCGTCGATAATGCGCACCTCGGCGGCCAGCCGGTAGCGCTTGCCCTGCAGCATCACCTGAAAGGCGGTGCGGGTGCGAATGGTGATGTGGCCGTGATCGCCCAGGGCCTCCACGGCATTGCGCACCATGTTGAGAAAGGCCTGTTGCAACTGTTCCGAATCCATTTCCAGGTCCGGAATGCTGGGATCGTAGTCCCGTGTCAGGGTAATGCCGGGAGGAATGTCCATGCTCACCAGGCGGCGTACCTGCTCCAGCACCGAGTGCAGGTTGATCACCTCGCGCTGGCCCGGGCGTTGAGGACCGAGCAGTCGATCCACCAGGTTACGCAGCCGGTCTGCCTGGGCAATGATGAGGTGGGTGAATTCCTTGAGCTCTTCCTTTTCCAGCTCCCGCTCCAGTAGCTGGGCCGCGCCCCGCAGGCCGCCGAGGGGATTCTTGATCTCGTGGGCCAGGCCGCGCACCAGCTCCCGGGCCGCCTGCTGCTGGGCTCGCTGCTGCAGCTCCTGGCTGATTTTCTTTTGCTGGTCGACCAGCCTCAGTTCCATCAGGGCCAGGGTCTGCCGCTCCCAGGTAAAGGCGGTGACGCTTACGTCGACCCAGCGGGGCAGGCCGTCGATGATCACCTGTACCTCGCTGTTGGTAAACCCCTGCTCCAGCTCGATGCAGCGCTGAATGCGGCGCATGTCGAGGGAAATGTCTTCCACCACCTTATCCAGCCGGGCGTCCTGCAGCCGGCGCTTGCTCAGGGTGAGCAGTTGTTCGGCGGCGGTGTTGGCAAATTGCACCACCAGGTCGCCGTCTACCACCAGCACCGCCGTGAGCTGGCTGTCGATAATGGTCTGAATGCTGATCCGGTTTTTCACGCTCACGTCCTCAACATCAAGGTTTGCACCAGTGTGGTGCAAACAGTGTAACCCATGACCAGCGAATTGCTACATCATGGTGCAACTTGCGGCGGTTTGATGAAAACATCTGGGCCTTGATGAGTACCGTTGCAAGAACCTTGCCCGCCCGGTGGCAATATCTTGGCAAATATCGGTAGCGTGAATATAATTAGCTAGCTAACTAATTTGGAGGTTGAGATGAGAACACTGGGCATGGCGCTGGCCAATCTGGTGCGGCAGTGGCGGCTGATCAACGATGAACGGCTCAAGCCCCTGGGGCTGACCCAGAGTCGCTGGATCACCCTGACCCATCTGCAGCGGGAAGAGGGCATTCAGCAGCATCAGCTGGCGCGCCGGGTAGGGGTGGAAAGCCCGTCCCTGGTGCGCACCCTGGACGGGCTGGAACAGCTGGGGCTGGTGGAGCGCCGGCCCTGTGCCAATGACCGCCGTGGCAAGACGGTGTACCTGACCCCGGCGATCCAGCCATTGTTGTCGGAAATGGAGGTGGTGCTGGACCATACTCGTCGTCAGGTGCTGGAAGGCCTGAGCGATGCCGAGTTGGCCGAGTTTGAGCGCATGGTGAACCACATTGGCGGCAACCTGCAGAAACTGAGCGAGCAGCTGGGAGAAAAAGAGGGCAAATGATGACCGCAGAGCAAAGTTTCAATCGCTGGGTACGCATTGCCCTGATCACCTTTGGGGTGCTGCTGGTGTATTTCGTGCTGATCGACAATTACGCCCCCATGACGCCCCAGGCCCAGGCGCACCGGCCGGTGCTGTCGGTGGGTCCTCGTGTGGCGGGGCAGGTCACGGAAGTCGCGGTCAGCAACAACCAGCAGGTGGCGACGGGGGAGCTGCTGTTTGCGCTGGATGACACCGACTACCGCCTGGCTTTGGCCCGGGCCGAGTTACAGCAGCAGCTGGCCGCCGCCGACAGTGCCCGTCAGCGAGCGGTAATGGAAGCGGTGCAGGCGGAGATTGAACAAGCGCGGTTGCGGGCCGAAGAGCTGGCCCGAGAGGCCGTCCGGCTGGAGCGATTGCACCGCCTCGGCCATATGTCGGTGCAGCAGGCGGAGCAGGCCCGCAACCAGGCCGAGCAGGCGCAAAGCGCGCTGCAGGCGGCCGAGGCCAGGCTGCACGAGGCGCGGCAGGCCCAGGCTGCGGTGGAGCTGACCCATGAGCAGGCCAGCAATGCCCATGAACAGGCCCGGCTGGCGCTGGAGCGTACACGAGTGAGGGCGGAAATCGCCGGCCGTGTCGGCAACCTGCAGTTGCAGGAAGGGGTGCAGGCCCAGGCCGGCCAGCCGTTGCTGGCACTGATTTCCAACGAACTGACGGTGATTGCCGATCTGCGGGAGAAGAGCCTGCGTCATGTCACCACCGGCACCGAAGTGGGGGTGGTGTTCGATGCCCTGCCGGGCCACATTTTCGACGGCCATGTCAGCAGCATCGACAGCGGGGTACGCCAGGGGCAGCAGTCAGCCGACGGCCTGCTGGTGCAGCCGGAAAACTCCGATCGCTGGGTGCGGGACGCCCAGCGGTTGCGGGTGCACATCGCCCTGGATGAGCCGGTGCCGCCGCTGGCCACCGGCGCCCGGGCCACGGTGCAGTTGTTTCCCGAGGCGGGCAGCTGGCTGCACGGCCTGGGCTGGATCCAGCTGTGGCTGGTGAGTCAGTTCCGCTATCTCTACTGATGGGTATGCGGCCATGACCTTTACCGACGACAAGCTCAGGGGCTGTCTGCGCATCGCTATTGGCAGCACCATCGGCATGCTCACCGCCAAGGTGATGGACTGGCAGATGGGGGTGTTTTTTACCGTTTACCCTATGCTGCTGCTGGGCATGGTGCCGGTGCTGAACCGCTTTGTCATGGTGCAGTTTATCGGCTCGTCGGTGCTGACCTCGCTGGAGGTCATGCTGCTGCCGGGGCTGCTCGGGCACTGGCCACCGGCGTATGTGATGGTGGTGTTTCTGTTGTTTCTGTGGCGGTTCAACCTGATGGCCAAAGGGCCACTGATGCTGTTTGGTGCCAGTGGCTGCGTCAGCCTCAGCATCATGCTGCACTTTGCCAGTTACCCCCAGTATCACCTGGCCGACATGGCCGCCAGCAACATAGTGGCTTCCTGCCTGTCGGTGGCGGTGGCCGCGTTGCTCTATGCCCTGCTGCCCAACCGGGAACCTCCCGTGGCCCGGGCGCTGCCGCAGAAAAGCGATAACGTGCTGCGCCATCAGACCCTGCTGGGAGCCATCGTGGCCACCCTCAGTTTTGTGGTGTTTCAGACCCTGGATCTGGTGGACTCGCTGTCGGCCCAGGTGGCCACCGTGCTGGTGCTGTTTCCCATGAGCTTCGCCGGCGCCGTGGTATCGGGGCGAGCCCGTTGCATCGGCACCCTGCTGGGGTGCTCGGCGGGGTTGCTGTTTCAGTTGGTGCTGTATGACTACTACCACAATCTGCTGCTGCTGGGACTGGCGTTCTGGATTTGCACCATGGTGTTTGCCCGGCTGCATGCTCGAGAGCCCATGCCCGGTGTGGGCTTTGCCGGCTTGACCACGGTGGGCATTCTGTTTGGGCAGTATGTGTCGCCCCAGCATGATCTGGTGTTCAGCGCCCTTTACCGCATGAGCTCGATGACGGTGGCCATTCTGATCACCCTGTGCTGCGTCTATTTGGTGCACAAGCTGCTCAACCTGTTTCCGTCTACTCGCCATCAGGTGTTGTAATCGTTGGTGAGGGGTGAGGGGTGAGGGATGAGTTGTGGATTCTCCTCACTCCTCACTCCTCACCCCTGTCACCTCACTATTATCTCGTTCCTACGCAGAGCGTGGGAGCGAGCAACAAAAAAGGCCCGGTTTCCCGGGCCTTTTGACACTCAGCTTATCGCGTCACGCTTATACGGAGTAGTAGAGATCAAACTCCAGCGGGTGAACCGCCATGTTGATGGTCTCGGTCTCGGTGCGCTTCTGCTTGATGTAGGCATCAATGAACTCGTCGGAGAACACGCCACCACGGGTCAGGAACTCGCGATCCTGGTCCAGGTTGTTCAGGGCGTCGTCCAGAGACACGGCCACGGTCGGGATCTCGGCGGCTTCTTCGGCCGGCAGGTCGTACAGATCCTTGTCCATGGCATCGCCCGGGTGGATCTTGTTCTGAATGCCGTCCAGGCCGGCCATCAGCAGGGCCGCAAAGCACAGGTAGGGGTTGGCGGCCGGATCCGGGAAGCGGGTCTCGATGCGGCGGGCCTTGGGGGAACCGACCAGCGGAATCCGAATGGAGGCGGAGCGGTTACGGGCGGAGTAGGCCAGCATGACCGGGGCTTCAAAGCCGGGCACCAGACGACGGTAGGAGTTGGTGGCCGGGTTGGTGATGGCGTTCAGGGCACGGGCGTGCTTGATGATACCACCGATGTAGTACAGCGCCATTTCGGACAGGCCGCCGTACAGGTCGCCGGAGAACAGGTTTTCACCGTTCTTGCCCAGAGACTGGTGCACGTGCATGCCGGAACCATTGTCACCTACCAGCGGCTTGGGCATAAAGGTGGCGGTCTTGTTGAAGGCGTGGGCGACGTTGTGAACCACATACTTGTAGATCTGAATTTCGTCGGCCTTCTTGGTCAGAGTGTTGAATTTGCAAGCAATTTCGTTCTGACCGGCGGTGGCTACTTCGTGGTGGTGAGCTTCAACCACCAGGCCCATCTCTTCCATGATCAGACACATGGCGGAGCGAATGTCGTGGGAAGAGTCAACCGGAGCTACCGGGAAGTAGCCGCCCTTCACGCCAGGACGGTGGCCCTTGTTGCCTTCCTCGTAGTCGCGACCAGAGTTCCACTTGGCCTCGGTGTCGTCGATCTTGAAGAAGCTGCCGGACATGTCGGTGTGGAAGCGCACGTCGTCAAACATGAAGAATTCCGGCTCGGGACCGATCAGTACGGTGTCGGCAATGCCGGTGGACACCAGGTATTCTTCGGCGCGACGGGCGATGGAGCGCGGGTCGCGGTCGTAGCCCTGCATGGTGGCGGGCTCGAGCACGTCACAACGAATGTTCAGGGTGGCGTCTTCGGTAAAGGGATCCATCACGGCGGTGGACGGATCGGGCATCAGTACCATGTCGGACTCGTGAATGGTTTTCCACGCGGTCATGGAAGAGCCGTCGAACATTTTGCCTTCTTCAAAGAAGTCATCGTTGATCTGGTTTACGGGCAGGGTGACATGCTGCTCCTTGCCTTTGATATCGGTAAAGCGCAGATCGATGAATTTGACATCGTGTTCCTTGATCATGTCCATTACGGTTTCGATTGACATGGATTTCGACCTCCAAAAATAAGCATCCTAGGGTCTGATGAACAAATTCATCAGTTGCCGTTTACTAAGCTAAAACCGTGCCATGTTGGTAAGTGCTTGTTATGTTGGCATATTACCGACAAGCATGAAAACCGGCTGCCATTGCCATGCACCAGTTTAGTGCATGTCTGGATCCTTTTGGTGCGAGTTTGAAGAGATGCGTTATTCCGGTGCATTTGCTGTCCATTCCGCACGGCCGGCAGCGGCCCGGGCCCATGATAGCACTCAAGGTGAGCATGAGGATCGGTGCGAGTCTTTTTCATTGACCCTGGGAGGGCGTCGGCCCGAACGCCGGGGTGGCGTCGATTCCGCCGCTGTGGCGGGGCGCGGGCAGCCAACACAATAAATTAATATATTGAAGCGGCTAAAGCGTGTACAATTTGCAGCCCTTTTTATTTGGTTCCGCTGCACTCGTCGCGACGGACACCCCCTGAGAGCGGCAGCGCCGGCGTGTGCCCGCCTCGATACTATGCGAGTGAAAGAAATTAATGTCATCTGAAATCAACAACTTGAGAAACATTGCCATCATCGCGCACGTCGACCACGGTAAAACCACCCTGGTAGACAAGCTGCTGCAGCAGTCCGGTACCCTGGAAAGCCGCGGTGAAGCCGAAGAGCGCGTCATGGACTCCAACGATATCGAGCGTGAGCGCGGCATTACCATTCTGGCCAAGAACACCGCCATTCGCTGGACCTCTCCCGAGGGCCAGGAATACCGCATCAACATCGTGGACACTCCCGGACACGCCGACTTCGGCGGTGAAGTAGAGCGGGTCATGTCCATGGTTGACTCGGTGCTGCTGCTGGTGGACGCCCAGGAAGGCCCCATGCCTCAGACCCGCTTCGTGACCCAGAAAGCCTTTGCCCAAGGCCTCAAGCCCATCGTGATCATCAACAAGGTGGACAAGCCCGGCGCCCGTCCCGACTGGGTGATGGATCAGGTGTTTGACCTGTTCGACAACCTGGGTGCTACCGACGACCAGCTCGACTTTCAGGTGGTATATGCTTCCGGCCTGAACGGCTGGGCTTCGCTCGACGCCGATGAGCGCACCGAAGACATGACCACCCTGTTCCAGACCATAGTGGATCAGGTACCGGTACCCGACGCGGATCCGGAAGGTTCCCTGCAGATGCAGATCTCCCAGCTCGACTACTCCTCCTACGTGGGTGTTATCGGCGTGGGCCGCATCAAGCGCGGCACCGTCAAGGTCAACCAGCAGGTGACCGTGATCGGCGCCGACGGCAAGACCCGCAACGGCAAGGTGGGCCAGGTGATGGGTTACCTGGGCCTGCAGCGTCATGACGTGACCGAAGCCAGCGCCGGCGACATCGTGGCCATTACCGGCCTGGGCGAGCTGAAGATTTCCGACACCGTCTGTGCCGCCGGTGCCGTGGAAGCGCTGCCGCCGTTGTCGGTAGACGAGCCCACCGTGACCATGACCTTCCAGGTCAACACCTCTCCCTTTGCCGGCCTCGACGGCAAGTTCGTGACCTCGCGCAACATTCTCGAGCGTCTGCAGCAGGAGCTGGTACACAACGTGGCCCTGCGGGTGGAAGAAACCGGTGATCCCGACAAATTCCGCGTATCCGGCCGGGGTGAGCTGCACCTGGGCATTCTGATCGAGAACATGCGTCGGGAAGGCTTTGAACTGGCGGTGTCTCGTCCGGAAGTTATTCTGAAGGAAGAAGACGGCCAGCTGATGGAACCGTTCGAAACCTTGACCGTGGACGTGGAAGAAGACTGCCAGGGCTCCATCATGGAGAAACTGGGTGAGCGCAAGGCCGAGATGACCGACATGGTGCCGGACGGCAAGGGCCGCGTGCGCATCGACTTCATCATTCCGGCCCGTGGCCTGATCGGCTTCCAGACCGAGTTCATGACCCTGACTTCCGGCTCCGGCCTGATGTACCACACCTTTGACCACTACGGTCCGCACAAGGGTGGCAACATTGGCCAGCGCAACAACGGCGTGCTGATCTCAAACGGCAAGGGCAAGGCCCTGGCCTACGCCCTGTTCAACCTGCAGGAGCGTGGCCGCCTGTTTATCGAGCACGCCACCGAGGTGTATGAAGGCATGGTGATCGGCATTCACAGCCGCTCCAACGACCTGACCGTAAACTGCCTCAAGGGCAAGCAGCTGACCAACATTCGTGCCGCCGGCACCGATGAGGCGCTGACCCTGGTGCCGCCGATCAAAATGACCCTGGAGCGCGCGCTGGAGTTCATTGACGACGACGAGCTGGTGGAAGTGACCCCCAACCACATTCGTATTCGCAAGAAGCTGCTGGCCGAAAACGATCGCAAGCGCGCCAGCCGCGCCTGATCGTCTTCACCCGCAGTATAAAAGGGGCGCCTCGGCGCCCCTTTTTCGATCGCGTGGCAGGCAAGACGGACAATGGCTCACCTCTCACCTCTCACCTCTCACCTCTCACTCCCCCTCACATTCAAATTATTTGAATTATTAGGCCAGTAAAGGTTGCTTTGATTTACCGGCAAAGGCATTAGACTTGAAACTGATAATCATGCACAGTTGCAAGCGCTGCTTTTTCAAGCGGCTGCGGGAGAGCCGTATTATGCAGAAATATTCAATCACGATGCGCCTGTTTCACTGGAGTACCGTCCTGCTGGTATTCGGCCTGTTTGGCGTGGGACTGTGGATGCGCAGCCTGGGCTATTATGATCCGCTCTATCAGGTGTTGCCCTACTGGCACAAGAGCGTGGGCTTTTTGCTGGCCGGCCTGGTGGTGATTCGCCTGCTGGGGCGCTGGTTGTTTACTCAGCCGGAACCGCTGGCCAGCCATCAGCCCTGGGAGCGCCGGCTGGCGCACCTGATGCACTGGCTGCTGTATGGTTTGCTGTTCGGGCTTTTTGTCAGTGGCTACCTGATCGCCACCGCCGACAACAGACCCGCGTCCTTTTTTGGCTGGTTCGACATTCCGGCCCTGTTTACCGCCTTTGACAACCAGGAAGATGTGGCCGGACTGATACACGAAATTTGTGCCTGGTCGCTGATCGGGCTGGTGGCGCTACACGCCCTGGCCGCCCTCAAGCACCACTGGCTTGATAAGGATGACACCCTTAAACGCATGCTCTGATTTTGTCCACCAAGGAGAGATGAAATGAAAAAAACCATGATTGCCGCCGCCCTGATGGCCGTGTCCGCGTCACCGGCCTTTGCCGCCGTGGAAAATTACACCGTCGACACCGACGGCATGCACGCCTCGGTTAACTTTAAAATCAATCACCTGGGTTACAGCTGGATCGTGGGCCGCTTCAACGACTTCAAGGGCAGCTTTGCCTTTGACGAGGACAATGCCGCCAATAACAGCGTGCAGGTGACCGTGAATACCGCCAGCGTCGACACCAATCACGGCGAGCGCGACCGCCACCTGCGCAGCGACGACTTTCTGGACGTGAGCAAATTTCCCGAAGCCAGCTTCAAGAGCACCAGCGTCACCAAAGACGACGACGAGGGAGAATATGTCGTGAAAGGTGATCTCACCCTGCACGGTGTGACCAAACCGGTAGAGTTTGAAATCGAGCAGGTAGGCGCCGGTGAGGACCCCTGGGGCGGTTTCCGTCGCGGCTTTGAAGGCGAGCTGGAGTTGAAGCTGGCCGATTTCGGCATCGACTACGATCTGGGCCCGGCCTCGGCCACCGTGTATCTGGAAATGCACCTGGAAGGCGTGCGTCAGTAAGACGCAGATGTCTGTCCCGTGAATATGCCGCCCGGGCTCAGGCTCGGGCGGCTTTTTTGTTTGAGTCCTTTTTGCGAGTGGTCGCGCTGGCCCCCTGGGCGTGAAATTTGCCACAATAACCATTCACTTGCCGTTACACAGGATGTGCCATGACCCAGATTGTCGCCCGCATCGGACACCGTTTGCGCTTTTTGCGCGACCATGGAGCGGACTTTGGCCGCTTTGTGCTGAAACGCGTGCAACAGGACCGGCTCAAGGTAACCGCCGGCTATCTTACCTACATCAGCCTGTTGTCGCTGGTGCCCATGCTGGCGGTGGTGTTTGCCATGATGTCGGCCTTTCCCATGTTTGCCGAGCTGCGCGATACCATTCAGAACTTTGTGTTCAGCAACTTTGTGCCGGCGGCGGGGGACGTGGTGCAGAAGAACATTCAGGGCTTTATCGACAACGCTTCAAAAACCACCGCCATCGGCGTGGCGGCGCTGGCGGTGACCGCCATGATGCTGATCTCGGCCATCGACGAGAACTTCAACCATATCTGGCGGGTCAGTCAGAAGCGGCGATGGTCGGTGGCGTTTTCCACCTACTGGATGATCCTCACCCTGGGGCCGATTCTGGCCGGGGCCAGCCTGGCGATAACCTCCTACGTCACCTCGATGCGCATTTTCCAGGGCGACAGCTTCTTTGGCGTGGGCGCCGTGCTGCTGAGCCTGCTGCCGTTTCTGCTGTCTACCCTGATGTTCGTGGTGTTTTACATGGTGGTGCCCAACAAGCGGGTGCGCTTCGGCCACGCCATTGTCGGCGGCCTGGTGGCGGCGGTGCTGTTTGAAATCGCCAAGCGCGGCTTTGCCTTTTACATCACCCAGTTTCCGTCCTACCAGGCCATTTACGGCGCCCTGGCGACCGTACCCATCCTGTTTGTATGGGTCTATCTGAGTTGGATGATCGCCCTGTTCGGCGCCGAAATCACCGCCAGCCTGGGGGATTATGAGCACAGCCACGGGCTAAGCTTTGAAGACGACAACGACGACGAGGACCCGGCCTGATGCGCACCCTTTATCCGGCGATTGCCGCCAACCGGCAGCAGTGGTTGCAGGTGTCCGACCTGCATCGAATTTATGTGGAAGAGAGCGGCAATCCGCTGGGTATTCCGGTGGTGCTGGTGCATGGCGGGCCGGGGGCCGGCATCAGCCCCGAGCATCGGCGTTTTTTCGATCCGGAGTGTTACCGCATCATACTGTTCGACCAGCGCGGTACCGGCCAGTCGACCCCCCATGCCGAGCTGACCGACAACAGCACGCAGGCGCTGATCGCCGACATGGAGCACATTCGCACCACTCTGGGCATTGACCGCTGGCTGGTGTTTGGCGGCTCCTGGGGATCCACCCTGGCACTGTGCTATGCCATTGCGCATTCCGAGCGAGTACTGGGGCTGGTGCTGCGCGGCCTGTTTCTGGGGCGGCAGCAGGATCTGGACTGGCTCTATCAGCCCGAGGGCGGTGCCGCCCAGCTGTTTCCCGACTATTACCGGGAGTTTCTGGCGCCCCTGGACGGCGACGCCGAAGATCTGCTCAACCGCTATTACCGGTTGCTGACCAGCGACAATGAGCTGGCCCGGCTCAATGCCGCCCGGGCCTGGGCCATTTGGGAGGGGCGCATCTCCACCCTGTTGCCGAGAAACGATGCCGACAGCCATTACGGCGAGGCCCACAGTGCCCTGGCGCTGGCCCGGCTGGAGTGTCACTACTTTTTAAATAACTGCTTTATAGAGGAAAATCATATCATCAAGGCCATTGAACGAGTGCGTTCGCTGCCCGCCATTCTGGTGCACGGCCGTTATGATGCCATCTGCAAGCCCGCCGCCGCCCTTGCCCTGGCCGATCACTGGCCCGAACTGCGCCTGCAAATTGTGCCCGGCGCCGGACATTCGGCCTTTGAACCGGGTATTATGGACGGCCTGGTCAAGGCGACCGATCATATGGCGAAGGAGCTCAACAAGACATGATAGCCCTGATACAGCGGGTGACCGAGGCAAGGGTCACCATCAGTGGTGAGCAGGTGGGCGCCATTGGCCCCGGCCTGCTGGTGCTGCTGGGGGTGGAGCGGGAAGACGATCAGGCCAAAGCCGACAAGCTGCTGGCCAAGGTGCTCGGCTATCGCGTGTTTTCCGATGAAAATGGTAAAATGAACCTCAATCTGCGCCAGGCCGGCGGTAGCCTGCTGGTGGTGTCTCAGTTTACCCTGGCCGCCGATACCAACAGTGGCCTGCGGCCCAGCTTTTCCCGCGGTGCGGCACCGGCCGACGCCGAGCGCTGGTACGATTATTTCGTGATGGCAGCCCGGGATCAGGGCGTGGCCACCGAGGCCGGCCGTTTTGCCGCCGACATGCAGGTTAGCCTGACCAACGACGGCCCCGTCACCTTCTGGCTGCAGGTTTAGCCAACGACCATTTGAGTCGTTATTCACCAGGGCGGGGGCGAGAAATACGCCAGCCGCCGATATGCCTTTCCATTGCACTCTGTCGCCGCGGGCGGCAGGATAGTCATAGATAACCCTAACAGGAGCAGACCATGTATCGTGTGGTCACCCCGCAGACGGAAGCGGAACTGGAAGCCTACTATCAGCTGCGTTGGCAGCTGTTGCGCAAACCCTGGCAGCAACCCAAGGGCTCGGAACGCGACGAGTTCGACGAATATGCCCATCATCGCATGATGGTGGACGACAGCGGCCGACTGGTGGCGGTGGGGCGCCTCTATGTCAGCGGCGATGAAGCCCAGATCCGCTTTATGGCGGTGATCCCCGATTGCCGTGACCAGCGCCTGGGCACCCGCATGGTGCAGGCCCTGGAACAGGTGGCTCGGCAGGAAGGGGTACGCCGGCTGGTGATGAATGCCCGGGAAGAAGCGGTGGCCTTTTATACCCACTGCGGCTTTACCGTGGTGGGCGAGGGCCCCATCAGCTTTGGCAAGATTCCCCACCGGCAGATGATCAAGGCGCTGACTCCCATGCATCGCATCAGTCACCGGCCCGAGCTGTGCGACGAGCTGCAGCGGCAATGGCACAGACGCATTCCCATCAGCGAAAAGATGGGCGTGAAAATCATTCAGTACACCGGCAGCAAGTTTCGTACCCAGGCCAATCTGACCGCCAACCTCAACCTGCACGAGTCCATGTTTGCCGGCAGCATCTACAGCCAGTGCGTGCTCACCGGCTGGGGGCTTATCTGGCTGCAAATGCAGGAATACGGCCTGAGCGGTGACATTGTGCAGAGCAGCGGCGACATCAAGTACCTGACGCCGGTCTGGAGCGAGCCCACCGCCGAGGTGCAGGGTCGGCTGCGGGAGCAATTGCAGCCCCTGGCCCGGGGCGAGCGGGTCAAGGTGGAGCTGTCCATCACCCTCTACAGCGGCGACACCCGCGCCGCCCTGTTTACCGGACGCTATGTGATCCTTTCCCATTAAAGGACGGGCAAGGCCCGAGCCCGGGTTCACCGCAATATGGCGCCCGGACTTCGAGGCCGCTATCGGGAGTGTCGCGCCGTTTGGGCCGCGAGCGGCCTGTGTCCCGGCGCGAGCAGGTCATTGATTACACCGCCTTTCGGTAGTAGATATCCCGGTCCAGCTCGCCCTCGCTGTGGGCAATCAGTACCGATACCGCGGCATCCCCGGTCACATTGATGGTGGTGCGCGCCATGTCCAGAATGCGGTCGATACCGGCAACCAGGGCAATCCCTTCCAGTGGCAGGCCGACCGAGGTCAGCACCAGTGACAGCACGATCAGGCCACCACCGGGTACGGATGCGGTGCCAATAGAGGCTAGTATGGCGGTCAGCAATATCATACCGTACTCGGCCATGCCCAGATCAATGCCATAGGCCTGGGCGATAAAGACCGCGGTCAGGGCCTGATAGAGGGCGGTACCGTCCAGGTTGATGGTGGTGCCTACCGGCAGTACGAAGCTGGACACATCCTTTGAAACCCCCAGGTTTTCCCGGGCACAGGCCATGGTCACCGGCAGGGTGCCGGCGGCGGTGGTGGTGCTGAAGGCCACCAGCTGGGCTTCAAAGATGCCCTTGAAGAACGGAACCGGGTTAAGACGGGCAAGCAGTGCCAGTCCGCCTCCCAGGGTCACCAGGGCATGAAGCAAGCAGCCAAGGTAGACCCCCAGAATGACCTTGCCCAGGGGCAGCAGCACGTCCAGGCCGTACTGTCCGGTGGTGGTGGCAATCAGCGCAAATACCCCATAGGGCGCAAAGGCGATCACCAGATCGGTCAGCTTGTACATGACGTCGGCAAAGGCGTCGAATACCTTTCTTACCGGATCCGCCTTTTCACCCGCCAGGTTGATGGCGATGCCGAGGAAAATCGCAAACAAGATGATCTGCAATACGTTGCCCGTGGCAAAGGCGGCAAAGGGGTTGCTGGGAATAATGCCCAGCAGGGTGTCGACGATGCTCGGTGCCGCCTTGGCCTCCATGCCCGCGGCTCCGCCCAGATCCATGCCAACACCGGGTTTCAGCCACACCGCCAGGATCAGGCCGATGGGAATGGCAATGGCGGTGGTCACGATATAGGTGGCAAAGGTCTTGATGCCGATGCGGCCCATGCGGGTGACATCCCGAATGGCGGTAACGCCACATACCAGGGAAACAAAAATCAGCGGCACCACCAGCATTTTGATGGCGGCGATAAAGGCCTTGCCGACGGGGTGCAGCACTGCGGCGTGTTCCCCCAGCACAAAGCCGGTTGCCGCGCCCAGCAGCAGGCCAATTAATACCTTCTGCCAAATTTGCAGCCGTTTCCATTTGCCGACATGACGAGCATGTGGCTGGGCCGTTGCCGTATTCATGATTGAACTCCTTTTCAATGATTGTTCAGCGCAAGCATACCGAGACGGCTCGAATATGCCTGTCGTTCGGGTGAATTCGGGTAATATCCTGTACCAGTTCTAGCAACTTCTTTGCCAGGTTTAAGATCGGTCCCAAGGAGCGATGAAATGTATTTAACCTCCTGTTTTATAATGAAGTTTTTGTGTTGGGTTCGTTATTGGTGACCCAGGGCATACCCGGATGGTGACGAGCCGACACTAAGCTTGGTTTCAAAGAGGGCCGCTGCACCGGATGTGTGCCGCGCCCCGGTGCAACGACGGGGTGTGGAGTTTACCCCTTTACGCTTTGTACTATGTGCTCGGCGAGCAGCTGG
The DNA here is from genome assembly GCF_002242685.1 of Oceanimonas doudoroffii. Lineage (NCBI taxonomy): Bacteria > Pseudomonadati > Pseudomonadota > Gammaproteobacteria > Aeromonadales > Aeromonadaceae > Oceanimonas > Oceanimonas doudoroffii. Next base: position 160,483 of record NZ_NBIM01000003.1, on the reverse strand, counting down.
GATGCATCGTATACCGGCAGATCGGAGACCAGTTTGCCGGCGATCACCGACAGCTCGGTACAGGCCAGGATCAGGCACTCCGCCCCCCTTGCCTTCAGCGCCAGGGCGGCCTCGTTATAGCGGGCCAGGGAGTCGAAGTCATGGCTTTTGGCCTTTACTTCCCGAATCAGGGTCATCACGTCCTGCTGTTGCCCCGCTTCGGGAAACAACACCCGTACGCCCTTTTGTGCAAATTTGTCGTGGTAAAGCCGTGTCATTTCCACCGCGGTAGACGCCAGCAAGCCCACCTTCTTGATGGCGGGATGGCGTTCCAGCACGTGGCGCACCGTCACATCCAGCATGTTGACCACCGGAATGCGCACCGCCTCGGCCACTTCGGCGTGGTACATGTGCGCGGTATTGCAGGGGATCACCAGAAAATCCACACCGGCTCGCTCCAGCCCCCTGGCCATGTCCGCCATAAAGGGGCCCGGGCTTTCGCCGGTGCCCTCAATCAGCGCCTTGATACGGGACGGCACCTTGGGGTTGTTGTCGACCAGCAGATGAATATGATCGGCATCGTCCCCGGCGGGGGTCAGTTCAATGACCCGCCGCATCAGATCCACGGTGGCTTCCGGGCCCATGCCGCCAATCACGCCGACAGACTTTTCTTTTTCCATGTATTTCAATCCATTAAAAATAGGGTCAGGGGTTAATAGCCGAACAGGTTGGGCAGCCACAGGGTCAGATCGGGGAAGAAGGCGAGCAGCAGCACCACCAGAATTTCCACCAGGACAAAGGGCAGCGCCTTGACCGAAATCTCCTCGATGGAGACCTTGGCAATGCTGGAGCCGATAAACATGTTTTCGCCCAGGGGCGGGGTGGAAAAGCCGATTTCACAGCAGCACACCAGCACCACGCCGAAGTGAATGGGATCCACGCCCAGGCTGACCATGACCGGCAGCAGGACCGGCGTTACGATCATGATGGTGGCCAGGGTCTCCAGGAACATGCCGATAAAGATCAAAAAGGCGATGACGATAAGCCAGATCAGCGGCAGGCTGCCGGTCAGATCCAGCAGGGACTCGGCAATCATGCCCGGAATGTCGTTCTCCACCAGAATGCGGCCAAAGGCGGTGGCGGTGAACATGATGATCAGCACACGTCCGGTCAGCCAGGTGGTGGAGTTCAGCGATTCCTTGAAGCCATCCAGCTTCAGTTCCTTGTGAATGAAAATGCCCACAAACAGGGTGTAGAACACCGACACCACGGCCGCCTCGGTGGGGGTGAACAGGCCGGAATAGATGCCGCCGAGGATCACCACGGGCGCCATAATGGCCCAGATGCCTTCACGGCAGGCCTTTTTCAGTTCACCGGGCTGGCGCTCGGGGCTGCCGGTGTAGCCTTTCTTTTTGCTGATGGCGTAGTTGGCGATCATCAGGCCACCGGCCAGCATGATGCCCGGGAATATGCCGGCCAGAAACAGCTTGGTGATGGACTCACTGGCGGTGACGCCGTAGATCACCATGGGAATGGAAGGCGGAATCACCACGCCCAGGCCGCCGGATGAGGCGGTCAGGGCGGCGGAGTAGCTGCGGCCGTAGCCCCGGTCCACCATGGCGGGAATCATCAGCATGCCCACGGCGGCGGTGGTGGCCGGGCCGGAGCCGGAGATGGCGCCAAAGAACATGCTGGCCAGAATGGCGGAAAAGCCCAGGCCGCCGGCCATGGGACCGGCCATCAGCTCGGCAATATGTACCAGCCGGCGGGAAATGCCGGCGCTCTGCATCAGCGCGCCCGACAGAATAAAGGCGGGCAGGGCCATGATCGGAAAGGAGTCCACGGCATTCCAGGCGGTCTGCACCAGGGACACGAAGTCATCACCTGCCGCCAGGTAGACACTCAGGGCCGATGCCCCCAGTGCCACCACTATCGGTGCCCCGATAAGCAGCAGTAAGAAAAACATGCCAAACAGGATAATGGGAGCTGTCATTGTTTAATCCTCGCACGCTGGCCCGTCAGGCCAGGGTCTTGCTGCCTTTATGGGCCTGTTCCGGGTGAGGGCCGGATGTGCCGTTGTTGTTTGGGGCCGGGGTGGGGTCCTGCTCCAGTTTGGGTTCATCCACATCGTCAAAGGTGACCCCGGTCAGCTTCAGGTAGTTGACCTGAATGATGCGCAGCGAAGTCAGGGTGAATGAGACGGGAAAGATCAGATACAGGTAGGCCATGGACCAGTCGAGTGCCGGCGAGTAGAAGGTAAACTCCATCATCGACTCGATAACCTCAATGCTCTTGATGGTCATCAGGGTGTTGAAGGCGATCCAGAACAGGTCACCGACAAGCTCAACGCCCTTGCGCATTCCCGAAGGCATCATTCTCAGGTGAAAGGTGACCCGGTTATGGGCCGACAATCGGGCGGCATAGGACGCCCCCAGAAACACGAACCAGACAAAGGAAAAGCGTGCCAGCTCTTCACTCCAGGGAATTCCGTAGTTGAAGGCCACCCGCAGAATCACCTGTACAAACAGCAGCACCACAAACAGGCAGAGCAGAAGCTGACAAAGATAATTTTCCAGCTTGTCCAACTGCAGCATCAGCTTACGCATAGCAAGGCTCCGGCAAAGAGGGCGGTGTGAAGGCTTGGCCTGCCGCCCTGTGGAATAGTGGCGGGTCCGCATGCGAACCCGCTCGCTTACATCGGGCAGCAGGGTTACTTGAGCTGCTCCAGCACGGCGTCAAACTTTTCCTTGCCGCCAATGGTGTCGTAGAACTCGGGCCATACCTTGGTCTTGGCCAGTTCAATCCACTGGGCTTCGTCTTCCAGGCTGGCCACTTCCACCCCGTTGTCGATCATGTGCTGCTTGGCCTTTTCCGCCTCGGAAATCTGAAAGATCAGGCCATGCTGCTGAGCCTCAAGGCCGGCGCGGGTCAGAATGTTCTTGTCTTCGTCGCTCAGCTTGTCAAAGGTGCGCTTGCCGATCACCAGGGGCTGCAGTGAGTACTGATGGTGCACCTCGGTCACGTAGTCCTGCACCTCGTAGAACTTCATGGTGTTGTTGACGATATAGGGGTTGTCCTGACCGTCGACGACCTGTTGTTGCAGGGCGGTAAAGGTTTCGGTCCAGGCCATGGCGATGGGGTTGGCGCCCCAGGCCTTCCAGGTGGCCAGCATGATGGGGTTTTGCGGCACGCGAATCTTTAGCCCCTGCAGATCTTCCAAGTTCTTGACCGGTCGTTTGGAGTTGGTCAGGTGACGGAAGTTGGAGTAGGTCCAGCCCAGGATATTGACCCCTACCTGCTTCTGGGCGAGCTGGTTCCAGTGATCGCCCAGCTGTCCTGTGGTGATCTTGACCGCGTCCGAGCTGCTGGTAATGACATAGGGCATGGTCAGCATGCCCAGTTCCTTGGAGAAGGGGGTAACGTTGCCGATGCCGATCAGGGCCATGTCGAGGGAGCCGAGGCGAGCGTTCTGCACCATCTCGGTTTCCGAACCGATGGCGCCATTGGGGTAGAGGGTGACCTTGATGTCACCGTCGGAGTAATACTCGACCAGGTCCTTGAAGCGGCTGGCGTAGGCGCCCTGATCCGAGTCGATGGGGTCACCCATGCCCAGGCGCATGGTTTTGGCGTTGGCCAGCATGGGCATGGCGGTGGCCGCACAGGCCAGGGAAAGGGTCAGGTATTTGGCGACTTTTTTCATGGAGAACATATTCATTACCTCACTGTATTTTTTGGGGGTGACTTCCATGCATCAGGAACGTGTTCAGGGCCGTTGTGCGCCGGTGTCGTCAGGCGCAAAGAGCGTTTCGCAGACCTCGGCGATAATCTGCACAATCAGCCGGCAATCGGCCTCGTCAAAGGTCAGGGGCAGGCGCATGTCGCACATGGTCGACAACACTTGCTCGGTTTGCGGCAGCGAGGGCGGCTCGCCCAGGTAGCGCCAGCTGTCGAAGCGGCTGGTATAGCCCTTGGGATCGGCGTCACCAAACCATTTCAGCGGCACACCGCGTGCGTCACAGCATGCGAGGAAATGGCGAATGGTGGCCTCACTCTGGCCGGGCAGGGAAAACTGAATCGAGCTGCCGACAAAATATTCCGCCGCCGGGCGCTTTGGCAGGCGAAGGCCGCAAACCTGCTTAAGGCCTGCTTCCGTGACCCGGTACAGGTCATTCCAGCGCCGACACTGTTCATCCAGCGCCGCCAGCTGCGGGCGTAATATGGCGGCGCGCAGGTTGTCCATGCGGCCGCTGTAGTTGGGGGTTTCAAAGCGAATGTGCTCAAAGGCTTCCCGGGGCGGTGCCGCCGGGTGGCGTTCATAGAGCATGTAGGAACCGGAGTGGATGATGGCGCGGGCCATGATCTCGTCGTCGTCCGTGGTCAGAAAGCCGCCTTCGCCGGAGTTCATGTGCTTGTAGGTCTGGGTGCTGAAACAGGCGACCCGACCAAAGGTGCCGCTCTTTTTGCCCTTCCAGCTGGCGCCCATGGTGTGGGCACAGTCTTCGATCACCAGAATGTCGTGGCGATTGCAGATAGCCATCAGCCGTTCCATGTCGACCAGGTGGCCGCGCATATGGGACAGCAGCAGATAACGGGCGTCGGCGGTGGCGGCCTTGAGCTCAAGGTCGTCCAGGTCGATGGTGAAATCATCGTTGGTTTCCACGAACACCGGCACACCGCCGGCGTTGTGAATGGCACCCGGTACCGGCGCCAGGGTAAAGGCGTTGCACAGCACCCGGTCGCCCGGCTGCAGGCCGGCGGCGCGCATGGCCACGTGCAGGGCATAACCGCCCGAGGCGCAGGCCAGGCAGTAACGGCTGCCCTGATAGTCGGCGAATTCCTGCTCCAGCAACTCGGTCTCCGTCGGCTCGCCGGCGGCGGAGTTGTAGCGATGCAGGCGGCCGCTGCGCATGACCGCGATGGCCTGCTCGATTCCCGCGTCGGGAATGGGCTCCTGCTGGGTGAAGGATTTATTGAAGGTGATCATAACTTCTCCCGGGGCAGGCGGGGTACGCCTGCCCGTCTGACTCAGCAATAACGCTTCTGATCGTAAACGTGGAAGTCCCACTCGGTATCGGGGAAGTACTTGCGCAGGCGCCAGTCGCAGGCGCGGGCGTGGCCTTCCATGCCTTCGGTGCGGGAGATGCGGGAGCCGGCGGCGCTGAACACCAGGTTGGCTTCTTCGCTCAGCTCCTGGTAGGTCAACACCTTCATGAACTTCTGCACATTCAGGCCGCCGCTGTAACGGGCCGCCTTCTTGGTGGGCAGAATGTGGTTGGTGCCGGAGCACTTGTCACCGTGAGATACCGTGCTGCCTTCGCCCAGGAACAGGGAGCCGTAGTTGTTGAGGTTGGCCTTCCACCACTCCAGATCGTCCGCCAGCACCTGCAGGTGCTCACAGGCCCATTCGTCGCTGATGCGGGCCACTTCTTCCCGGCTGTCACCGAGCATGACCACGCCGTGATCGCGCCAGGCCGCCTCGCACACATCGGCATTGGGCATGTCGGCAATCACGTGGGGCATGATCTCCAGCACCTTTTCGCCCAGCTCGCGACTGTCGGTAAACAGCCATACCGGCGAGTTGGGGCCATGCTCGGCCTGGGATACCAGATCCACGGCAATGGTCATGGGATCGGCATTGCCGTCGGCGATGATGGCCGACTCGGTCGGACCGGCAAACACGTCGATGCCCACTTCACCAAACAGCATGCGCTTGGCTTCGGCCACGTAGGCATTGCCCGGACCCACCAGAATGTCGGCGGGCTTGTCGGTAAACAGGCCGTAGGCCATGGTGGCGATGGCGTGCACGCCGCCCATTTCCAGGATCACGTCGGCACCGGCCACGTGCATGGCATAGGCGACCGCCGGGTTGATGCTGTCGCCTCGGGGCGGTGAACAGGCCACGATAAAGGGCACCCCGGCGGCCTTGGCGGTGGCCACGCTCATCAGCGCCGAAGCGGCATGAGCATAGCGGCCACCCGGCACATAACAGCCGGCACACTGCACCGGCAGTATTTGCTGCCCCAGACGGACGCCTTCTTCGGTTTCGATTTCAAAGGAGGTCAGGCTGTCGCGCTGGGCCTCGGCAAAGCGCTTGATCTGGCGATGGGCAAAGTCGATATCTGCTTTGACCTGGGGGGGAACCTGTTCGATCAGGGCTATCTTTTTCTGCTCGGACAGAACGAAGTCACCCTGCCAGTTATCAAACTGTCTGGCGTATTCACGCACGGCGGTCTCACCGTTGCGCTTTATATTGGCCAGCATGTCCTTGACCACCGCCTGAATGCGTTCATCTTCCTGCGCGACTTCGTTTTCCGCCGCCGCTCTTTTGAGATATTCCATGGTATTTCACCTGTAAACTGAGACGCGCCAACTGGCTGATAACAAATTCCGTTGGGGTGAGCGGCCGCGCCGGGCCGCCCGGTTCAATCAGTAGTACTTGGGAAAATCAAAGGCGTCCCGGTAGCCGAACAGCGCCTGGGCGCCGCCGGTGTGCAGGAACACCACGTTTTCGCCTTTCTTGAAGTGGCCCTTGCGGATCAGGTCGATCAGGCCGGCGGCACCCTTACCGGAATACACCGGGTCCAGCAGAATGCCTTCGTGGCGGGCAAACAACTGAATGGCTTCCAGGGTGCTGGGGGCGGGAATGCCGTAGCCTTCGCCCACGTAGTCGCAGTTGGCGACCACGTCTTCACGCTTGACGGCACCGGGAATGCCCAGCTTCTCGGCGGTGCGCTCGGCCAGACGGAACACATTGGCCTCTTGCTGCTCGCGGGCTACCCGCACGCCGATGCCCAGCACCGGAATGCCGCTGTTGCTGCCGGACAGGCCGGTCACCAGGCCGGCCTGGGTACCGGCAGAGCCGGTGGCGTGCACCAGGTGATCGATGCGCAGGCCGGCATCATTGGCCTGGCCCAGCAGTTCCAGGGCACAGTTCACATAACCCAGGGCGCCAATCTCGTTGGAGCCACCACCGGGCACGATATAGGGCTTTTTACCGGCGGCCTTCAGCTCGGCGGCCAGTTCCGCCATGGCGGCGTTCATGTCGGTACCACCAGGGTATTTACGCAGCAGGCCACCAAACAGCTGATCCAGCATGACGTTGCCGTTGTAGTTGTAATCGGCGTCTTCGGCACCGGTACGATCTTCCAGCAGAATGTGGCATTCCAGGCCCAGCTTGGTGGCGATGGCCACGGTCTGGCGGGCGTGGTTGGACTGGGTGGCACCCTGAGTGATGATGGTGTCGGCACCCTGCTCGAGGGCATCGGCCATCAGAAATTCCAGCTTGCGGGTCTTGTTGCCACCGCCGGCGAGGCCGGTACAATCATCACGTTTGATCCACAGGTTCGGACCATCCAGCAGTTTGGTCAGTTGATGCATCGGCTCCAGCGGCGTGGCCAGATGAGCAAAGTGCAGACGGGGATAACGAGCTAGATGCATTTTTACATTCCTCTTCGTTTTGAACATGCGCAATACAATTGATTAACAACCGCATGGTGGAATAATCGCCGCTGCACGACCAATGCCTTCTAGGCTCTGCCCGCGATTACTTTTGGGCATAGGGACACAAGAGAACTGTAAGGATCTGTTTTAATGGAATTAAAATGGCTAAAGGATTTTGTGGCGCTGAATGAACACGGCAGTTTTTCCAAGGCCGCCGAAGCCCGTTTTGTGACCCAGCCCGCATTCAGCCGGCGTATTCGCTCACTGGAAAACTGGCTGGGGGTGGCACTGGTGGACAGGGAAAAGCACCCCACCACCCTGACCAGTAGCGGGCTGTCGTTTGTGGAAGAGGCCAAGCGCATGATTCACGACACCTACCGAGTGCGCAAGCGGCTGCAGGGACAGGAAACGCAGAAAAGCCTGGTGTTTTTTGCTCAGCACTCGCCGGCGGTGTCCTTTTTCCCGCACTGGATTCGTACCCTGGAGCCGCTGGTGGGCAATACCCTGGTCAAGCTCAGCACCGGCAACCTGCACGATCTCACCGAATCCTTTATGGCCGGCATGGGGGACTTTCTGCTCAGCTTCTCCTCGGCCGGCGATCTGGGGCAGCTGTCCCGCAATGACACCACCTGTATGCAGGTCGGGACGGATCGCCTGGTGCCGGTGTCTGCGCTGACGCCGGAAGGCACTCCGCTCTTTTCGGCCAACGGCAAAACCCCGCTCAAATTGCTGGCCTATCCGGACGATTCCTATCTGGGGGGCCTGGTAAAGGAGTGCTGCCTGAGCAAGCTGCCGCCGGATTTTCAGTATGCCATCGTGTGTGAAAATGCCCTGGCGGAAGGGCTGAAGGCCATGGCATTGCAGGGGTATGGGGTGGCCTGGTTGCCATCGGGGTTGATCCAGAATGAGCTGGCCCAGGGCCAGCTCACCGTGCTGAACGACGGCTTCAACACCGTGGATTTGAAAATCCTGCTGTATCGCTTTCGGCATACGGTCAAACCCGAGGTCGATATGTTCTGGCAGTATTTGCTGGAGCTCTACAACCTGAGTTACACCGAGCAGTATACGGTTGTGCGGTCCGTGTCCTGAGGGTTATTCCCGTGATTCCACCGGCAGTGCCCGTACCGCCTCGATCAGGCTGCCGGGCAGGCCGGCGGCGGGGTAGGGCACCGGTCCCGAATACCAGGGGCGGCAGGGGGTGTCCATTGCCGGCTGGTGCAGCCGCAGCCGGGGTGAGTGCCAGTCGCCACCAAGGGCAATGGCCAGCTCCCGGCACCCGGCGTCGTTAATGGCGCCCAGGTCGAGATTGAACTCGCCGGCGGCGCTCACGTTGCCCCTCAGGGCCAGCAGGTGGCGCACGCTCTGCAGCGCACTGCCATTGAGCTGCCAGCGGCCGTCGGTGACGGGGCCGTGCAGATCCAGCCGGTAGAGGAAACCGTCGTGCTGGGCCAGGTCCAGCGCCGCCAGGGCGCTGTCTACCTGTTTGGGCCGGGCGTAGTCTTCACCCAGGCGGTTGCGCAGCCAGGGATCCAGCCCCAGTTGCTCCACAAACACATCCTCTCCAGCAAGCGCCAGTTCACCTTGCCAGCTGGCGGGATTACCGGGTTCGCCACTGAGGCTGGCGCCGACGTCGAGATCGCCGGCAAAGCCCCGGTCGGCCTGCAGCCAGTTGCTGAGGTGACGCAGCTGCCAGTCTTTACCGGCAAGCGTAACCTGAGTGCGGTGAGGCGGATAGAGCCCCAGGCTGCCGTTGAGGGTGATGTTGCCGTCCAGCCAGTCGCCGCTGAGCTGGTCGAGCAGCCACTGTTCGTCGGTGAGGCGGGCACTGAAGTGGGCAGCGTGCGCGATCAGGCTGTTCCAGGCCAGTTCGCCCACGCGGCCTTCCAGCCGGGCCTGCTGGCTGAGCGGACGCCACAGTCCTGCCGACCAGGCCAGATCGGTGACAAACAGCTCCCCATCAAACAGCGACAGCGGCAGTTCATCGTCCAGCGACAGCAACTCGGTGCGGCTCAGGTTGAGCTTGTGAATACGCACGTCGGGCAGGGGCCAGGCCATGTCCGGCTGCCATACCAGCTTGTTGCCGGCCAGTTGCAGTTCGTCGATATCCAGCCGGCCCTGTTTCGGGTACCAGCCCAGCTCGGCCTCAATGCTGCCCTCCCAGGCCCGGCCGCTCAGGGTGACGCCCTGGCGGTCGGCGTCACCCAACCAATACAGCCGGTGGTTGTCCAGGCGCAGCCAGTCGAGGGTAGCTTCATCCGCCTGCCAGTCGCCCCGGCCTTCGGGCAGGCCCCGGCCGCTCCACTCCAGATCCCGCAGCTCGCCGCGCATGCCGTTAACGGTGAGCGAAGCCGTGGTCAGGCTGACGTCGTCGAGCCGGGCCCGGCTCAGCAGCAGGCGCCAGCCCTCGGGCAGAGTGAGGGCGTCATGCAGTTGCAGTTTGACCTGGCTGAATTGCGGGCGTTCCAGGCGCAGCTCGCGCTCGGCGGGATCCAGAATCAGACTGCCGCTGACCAGGCCACCGGCCAGCCGGCCGCGCACATCGTCCAGCTCCAGCCGACCCTGGCGCAAATGACCGCTGATATCCAGTCGCGACAGCTCTAGGGCCGAATGAGACAGCTGGCGTACGCGAGCGCTCAGGCCGGCGTCGGCCCACCATTGCCACTGGCCTTGCCGCCGGGGCTGCCAGTCGTTGATATGAAGCTCGATGCCGCCGGCCTCCCAGTCCTGGCCGGTCAGGGCGAGGTTGCGGGTATTGAGCTCGGCAATATGAATATCGGCCAGGTTGGCGGGTAGGGCAGGAGCCTGGGCCTGGAGCAGGTTGATCCTGCCGTCGATGATATCGAGAATGGCCACCTCGGTACGCCCCGCCAGGGGGGCCAGCTGCGCCAGCTCGAGATAGATTTGCCGGGCGCTGAACCAGTCACCCAGGCGTACGTCTTCCGCCAGCAGCTTGTAGGGGGAGAGAGGGTTGAACTCCAGCCTGCCCACGCTGAGTCCCAGCTCGGTATTTTCATTCAGCCAGGTCAGTACCGGTTTTTTCAGCCGGTTCACGTCCAGCAAATTCAGCAGCAACCAGCCGCCGAGCAACAGCACCAGCAGCCCCGTCAAACCTCTTCTGGCCAGTTTTTTCATGAATTTAACCCTTTAAAATCCGCTGTTTGTATCATACATAGGCAGGACTTCGCCGGAAACCGGTGAGGAGGAGGTGTGAGGAGAATTACACCTTGCCGTAGTGATCCCGGGTACCGAGCCAGCGGCGGATCAGCGGGTCGACACAGTCGGGGTAGCGGTCGGCGAGATAGCGGGCCAGCCGCTGCACTTCCGGCAACAGGGCCTGATCCCGCACCAGATCGGCGATTTTCAGATCCGCCAGGCCGGTCTGGCGGGTGCCCAGCAGCTCGCCCGGGCCACGAATTTCCAGATCCTTCTGGGCGATGATAAAGCCGTCGTTGGTGTCGCGCAGCACCCCCAGCCGCTGGGTGGCGGTTTTCGACAGGGGGGCGTGATAGAGCAGCACGCAGTGAGAAGCGGTGGCACCCCGGCCCACCCGGCCGCGCAGCTGGTGCAACTGGGCCAGGCCCAGGCGTTCGGGGTTTTCGATGATCATCAGCGAGGCGTTGGGTACATCCACCCCCACCTCAATCACGGTGGTGGCCACCAGCAGGTCCAGCCTGCCGTCCTTGAAGTCGGCCATTACCGCCTGCTTTTCCGTCGCCTTCATGCGGCCGTGCACCAGCCCCACCTTAAGCTCTTTCAGCCGTTCTGAAAGGGCGGCGGCGGTGTCTTCCGCCGCCTGGCACTCCAGCACGTCCGACTCGTCAATCAGGGTGCACACCCAGTAGGCCTGGCGGCCCTCTTCACGGCACACTTGCCGCACCCGCTCGATCACTTCGTCGCGCCGAGTATCGGGAATGGCGACCGTGGTGACCGGGGTGCGCCCCGGGGGCAGTTCGTCGATGACCGAGGTGTCGAGATCGGCATAGGCGGTCATGGCCAGGGTGCGGGGAATGGGGGTGGCGGTCATGATCAGCTGGTGCGGATAGTACTCACCCTGGCTGCCTTTTTCCCGCAGGGCCAGGCGCTGGTGCACGCCAAAGCGGTGCTGTTCGTCGATGATCACCAGCTCCAGGGCATTGAACTGCACCTGCTCCTGAAACAGCGCGTGGGTACCCACTATCATCGCCAGTTCGCCACTGGCCAGCCGCTCCAGCTGTTCGGTGCGGGCCTTGCCCTTGACCTTGCCCGCCAGCCAGCCCACGTTAATGCCCAACGGCTCCAGCCAGGCGGCAAAGTTGGCGGCGTGCTGCTCCGCCAGCAGCTCGGTGGGGGCCATCAGCGCCACCTGGCCCTGATTTCCGATCACCTGCAGGGCCGCTAGCGCCGCCACCAGGGTTTTGCCCGAGCCCACGTCGCCCTGCACCAGCCGCATCATGGGCACGTGTTTGTGCAGGTCGGCGCCGATTTCCGCCACTACCCGCTGCTGGGCACCGGTGGGGGAAAACGGCAGCCGGGCCAGAAAGTCGTGCACCAGGGCTTCGGCGGCAGGCAGGGTCCGGGCCCGGTGGGCCTGACCCTGCTCGCGCACCTGCAGTACCGACAGGTTGTGGGCCAGCAGCTCTTCCATCACCAGTCGCTGCTGGGCCGGATGCTGCCCGTGCTCGAGTTGATCCTGCGCCACGTCCGGAGGCGGCCGGTGCAGCAGGCGCACGGCGTCGTTGAGGGGCATTTGCTGGCGATAAAGGCCGGCGGGCAGCAGCTCGGTCAGCGGCTGTTGCTCAAGCCAAGCAAGGGCCTGATCGGTGAGCTGACGCAGGCTTATCTGGCGCAGCCCTTCCGTGGTGCCGTAAACCGGCGTCAGGCTGGTTTCCACGCTGATCGGGTTGTCGCCCTGCAGCAGGGTGTATTCGGGGTGAATGATCTCCAGGCCGTGATGACCGGGGCGAATTTCCCCAAAGGCGCGCAGCCGGGTGCCGGCGGTGAGGCTGTTTTTCTGGGCGGCGGCGAAGTTGAAAAAGCGCAGAGTGAGGGTGCCGCTGTCGTCCCGCAGCCGGCACAGCAGCATGCGCTTGCGGCCGTAACTGATGTGGCTGTCGACCACCTCGCCCACCACGGACACATGCATGCCCGGCCGCAGCTCGGCTACCGGGCAGATTTGGGTGCGGTCTTCGTAGCGCAACGGCAGGTGAAACAGCAGATCCTGCACCGTTTCCAGCCCCAGCCGGTGCAGTTTTTCCTGCATTTTGTCACCCACGCCCTTGAGCAGGCTGAGGGGCATTTTGTCCAGATTCATGGCGGCCCTGCACTGTAAATATGTACAGAAGAATAGCAACAAGCGCCGAAAGCTGGAAGCGCGAAGCCGAAAGCAGGGTTAGCGCAGTGGCGGCAGTTTCCTTGCCTTCTGCTTACCCCTCACTGTCATTCAGAGCAGGCGTTTCAGCAGCACATTGGCCTGGGTGCGCTGCACCCGCTTGAGCAGCCGCTGCACCGGCTCAGGATAGTCGCCGAGCTGCTCGATTTCGGTGAAATGGGTCAGCCGCCGGCAGTGTTGCAGAATGTTGGCCTTTTCTTGCTCAAAGGTGGCCCGCAGACGGTGCTCCGGATCCTGCAGCAGCAGGCCGTTTTCCAGATCCAGCCCCCAGGCGCGGGGGTTGAGGTTGTTGCCGGTGATCATGGCCAGGTCGTCATCCACAAACAGTCCCTTGAGGTGATAGGAGTTGTGGTCGTGCCGCCAGAGCATGATGTGGAGTTTGCCCTGGTAGATAAAAGTTTGGTTGGATCGGGCAAAGCGGCGCAGGTTGGCTTCATACAGGTAGGGTAACCCGCCTATGGTGCGAAAGGGCTCGTCGGGCGGAATATAAAAGTCGTTGGCGGTCTTGTCACCAATCACCAGGGTGACTTCCCGGCCCTTTTTGAGCTGGCTGCGAATGTCCCGGGCCAGGGACTTGGGCAGGTTGAAGTAGGGGGTGCAGACAAACAACTTCTCTTTGGTGCCCCGCACCATGGTGCGAATGGCCCGGTTGAGCTTGTTGCCGCGCTTGCCCAGTCCGGCCAGCGGGGTGACCGCCACCTCGCCGGGCTGGCGGGGCTGGTGCTCGAACTGATACTGGCCCCGGCGCAGCCGATGACGAAACTGGCGAATGGGCTGGCGCAGCCGGCGCGCGGTGGGGATCTCGGGCTGGTTCAGGGCCGGCACCGCCGGGTTGTGGGCAAACAGCCGGTCAACATAATCCAGCATGGCGTCGGCGAGGCCGGCGTCGGTGATTTCGTGGTAGCGATCAAAGCGGTAGCGGCCGTTCTGATGCAGGTAAATGTCGTTGATGCTGGCGCCGGAATAGAGCAGGGTGTCGTCAAACACAAAGCCCTTGAGGTGCAGCACGCCGAGCAGCTCCCGGCCCTTGACCGGCACCCCGTGAATGGCGATGGGATGTTCGTAGCGTTCGGCGAATTCCTGATACATCAGGTGGTTGCCGCCCTGCCCGGCATGACCGATAAGCCCGCGCTGGGCCCGGTGAAAGTCGACGTAAAGGCGTACGTCCAGCGTCGGATTGGCCTGCTTGGCCTGGTGCAGGGCGGTGAGAATTTCCCGGCCGGCGTCGTCGTCCTGCAGATAGAGTGCCACCAGGCAGATGCGGGTTTGTGCTGTGGCGATAAGCGTCAGCAGCCGCTCTCGAAAGGCGGCGGCGGAGTGCAGCGCGCGCACCTTGTCGGCATCCACCGACAGGGCCGGCAGGCGCTGCAGCAGGCTTCGGTAATAATTGGCTAGTTGCATAATGAACCTGATTAATGGCGTTGCCGCGTAAGACCATACTTAAACGGCAAGATTCGGTGCAGTTTACCGAATTAGGGCAAAGGGCAGCAAATTAGAGCAGGAACCGGGAATTAGGAGTAGGTTGTGATGAGCGAAGCGAACCACAACACGCAGCCGGCTGTGAATTGTTGGAATTCGCTGCGCTCATTCCAACCTACCATCCCTGCTCCCCTGTTTCTCAGAGCGGCCGGGTCGCCCGCTCCAGCCAGGTGAGGTCGCCGCCGGTCAGCTGCGGGCTGATCTTTTCCCATACCCCGGCGTGATAGTCGTTGAGCCAGTCAATGTGTCGGGCTTCCAGCCAGGCGGTGTCGATCAGGCGGCGATCAAAGGGCACCTGGGTGAGGTGCTCAAATTCAAATACCGGAATATCACCGTCGGTCTCGGCGGGTTGCACCACTTCCAGGTTCTCACAACGAATGCCAAAGGCGTTTTCCCGGTAATAGCCGGGCTCGTTGGAGACGATCATGCCGGTGGTCAGGGGCACCGTGCTGCCCTTGGGGGAAATGCGCTGGGGGCCTTCGTGTACGCTGAGGTAGTGGCCCACGCCGTGGCCGGTGCCGTGATCGAAGTTGTAGCCTTGTTGCCACAGCGGCATGCGCGCCAGGGCGTCCAGCTGCAGGCCGCCGGTGCCGGCGGGAAAACGGGCACAGGCCAGATCGATATGGCCGCGCAGCACCAGGGTGAACAGTTTGCGCATTTCATCATTGGGTTCGCCCACCGCCACGGTGCGGGTAATGTCGGTGGTGCCGTCCAGATACTGGCCGCCGGAGTCCACCAGGTAGATGGCGTCCTGCCCCAGTGTGCGTGGGGTGCCGTTGCCATGATGGTAGTGGCACATGGCGGCGTTGGGGCCCAGCGCCGAGATGGTGCTGAAGCTGGCTTCTACAAACTCGGGGGCTTGCGCCCGCAGCGCCTGCAGCCGGTCGGCCAGGGTGCCTTCGTCTTCCCGCTCCGGGTGAGGCTCGGCGAGGCGGCGATCGAGCCATGCCAGAAAGCGGCACACGGCGGCGCCGTCACGCAGGTGGGCGGCACGGCTGCCCTGCACTTCCACCGGGTTTTTGCAGGCCTTGGGCAGCATGCAGGGGTCGTCGGCAAACACCAGCTCGGCGCCGGCCTGCTCCAGCACCAGGCTGCTCCAGGCGTTGGCGGTGGCGGGGTCGAGTTGTACCCGGGCGCCCTGCTGGCCCAGTGCACACAGGGCGCTTTCCAGCTCGCAGATGGGGGCCAGGGTGACGTTATGGCCACTGTGGCCGGCGAGATCCAGGCCGTTGAACTTGGCGGGCTCGGCAAACAGCTGCACGGCGCCGTCGTTGTGCAGCAGGGCAAAGCTCAGCACCGCCGGCAGGCAGGGAATATCGCGACCGCGAATATTGAGCAGCCAGTTGATGGGCTCGGCCTGGGTCAGTAACTGGGCATCTATGTTGTTGGCGGCCAGCCGTTCGGCAATACGGTTGCGCTTGGCCTCGCTGTGCTGGCCGCTATAGTCCTGGCTCAGCAGCAGGGCGGGCTGAATATCGGGTTCGGGCCTGTCGTGCCAGTGCTTGTCGATGGGGTTGACGCCGACCGGCACCAGCTTCAGGTCGCGGGCGGCCAGTTTCTTGTTGGCGGCATCAAACCAGCCCCGGCTGTGCAGGCGCGGATCAAAGCCCACCCGGGAACCGGCGGCCAGCTCGCTCAGCACATAGTCGAGCACCGGCTCCTGGATTAAATGGCGGTATTCGAACAGGCCGGCGTCGCACTGGTGGCGTACCTGCACGGTATAGCGGCCATCCACAAATACCGCCGCCTTGCCGGTCAGCACCACGGCGGCGCCGGCAGAGCCGGTAAAGCCGGTGAGCCAGGCCAGGCGTTCGGCATAGGGAGGAATGTATTCACCCAGATGCTCGTCGTCGTGGGGCACGATAAAGGCGTCCAGTTGCTGCAGCCGCATGTCGTCACGAACATTCGCAAGGCGTTGGGCGTGGGTCATGTTGATTCCTTAACAAGGTCTTTTAAATGTGGAATGGCACCGGCCGGCGTGAGCGTGCTTTCGCCGCGTTTCGCTCACTCTACTCCGCGCTTGAGGGCTTGGCAAACCGCCCCCGGGGGCGCCATTGCTGGATCAGCAGGGCGGTCACTATCATCACCAGGCCCACCAGAGTGGCGGGGTAGATTTGCTCGCCCACCAGCAGCCGCAGCAGCACCAGAGAGGCAAAGGGCGAGATAAAAATCAGGTTGGAAATGCGGGCGGTGTTTTCGGCGTGGCGCAGGGCCAGCAGCCACATCACAAAGGCAAAGCCCATCTCAAACAGACCCACATAGATGGCGCCTACCCAGCCCTGCCAGGCGGTGAGGGCGAAGTCCGACAGCCAGGCGGTGGCCAGCACGATCACCGGCAGCCCCAGCAAAAAGCTTAAGGTAAGGGTCACCAGGGGATCGGCCTGGTTGCGGGTGTTGAGGATCCAGTAGCCGGCCCACAGCAGGGTGGAGCCCAGCGCCAGGGCTACACCCAGCGGGCTTTCGAAATTCAGGCTGAGCAAATTGCCCTTGGTGGCGATCACCATGGCGCCCAGGTAGCCGAGCACGATGGCTACCCAGTCCTGGCGGCGAATGGTCTGGCCCAGAAAGGGCACCGCCAGCAGGGTGAGGGTGATGGCCCAGGTATAATTGAGGGTCTGGGCCTGCTGGGCCGGCAGCAGGTCGTAGGCCTGAAACAGCACCAGGTAGTAGAGCGCCGGGTTAATCAGCCCCAGCAGGGCGTAGTAGCCGGGGCGCTGTTTCAGGGTGCGCCCCAGCAGGTGCAGCTTGCCCTGGCGTGCCAGCAGGCCGAGCAGTAGCAGCAAGGAGCTGCTCGTCGCCACCAGCAACAGCTGGGCCGGATCAAAATAATCGAGCGAAAGTTTAAAGGCACTGGCCACGGTAGACCAGCAGGCCACCGCTCCCAGCCCGAACAGGTAGGCTTTTTTCTGATTCTTCATAGGATCGTCCCGCGCAATGAGACAGGCAGTGTAGGCAGCCGGTTTGAGCGGAGCAAGGGGCCTGATCACAGCTTCTCATGACTGGAACGGTGCAAGGGAGACGGTCACAGCTCTTCAAAGGGGCGGCGTTTTTCCTTTTCCAGCACCAGCTTCTCCAGGGTGGTAATGCGTTCCAGCAGCCGGCGCTGTTCGGCCTGCAGTTGTTCCACCCGGTTTTCCAGTTCGTTTTGGGCCCGGTTCTGGCCGAGCACCAGCACCAGGCCAATACCCAGCGCCAGCAATATCCAAAGCGTCATTCTTTTCTCCCTGTTGGCGGCATTGCCCTTACAGCATGGCCCATAAACAAAAAGGGCTGCGTGATGCAGCCCTTTTGCGGATTACAGTTGGCTTAGTGGCCGGCCAGCGCCTTGGGTGCCTGGGTTTCGTCAAACTCCGGCAGCGGACGGTGGCGTGAGGCCAGGAAGGTGTAGATCACCGGCAGTACGAACAGGGTAAACAGGGTACCTATGCTCAGGCCGGACACGATTACGATGCCCATGCCAAAGCGCGAGAAGGCTCCGGCACCCGCCGCAAACAGCAGCGGAATCAGGCCGGCCACCATGGCGGCGGTGGTCATCAGAATGGCGCGCAGACGAATGCGGGCCGCCACGCGAATGGCTTCGGTGCGATCCCGGCCTCGGTGCAGCTGCTCTTCCTTGGCCACTTCACACATCAGAATGCCGTGCTTGGTGATGATGCCCACCAGGGTGATCAGGCCCACCTGGGTGTAGATGTTCATGGTTGCCAGGCCCCAGGCCAGGGCCACCAGGGCGCCGGAAATGGCCAGGGGCACCGATACCATGATCACCAGCGGATCGCGCACACTTTCAAACTGGGACGCCAGTACCAGGAAAATGATGAACAGCGCCAGCAGGAAGGTCATGTACAGGGCGTTACCCTCGGTCACGAACTGGCGGGCGGCACCCAGGTAGTCGTGGTTATAGCCGTTGGGCAGCTCGGCGGTGACGCTTTGCTCCAGAAACCCGATGGCATCGCCCATGGACACGCCCGGCGTAAGCACGGCACCTATGGTGGCCGAGTTCAGCTGGTTGTAATGGGGCAGGGAGCGGGGCTGGGCCTCCATGGTGATCGACACCAGGTTGGCCAGGGGCACCATGTCGCCATTGTGGGCGCGCACATAGTAGTCGCGAATGGAATCCGGGTTGAGCCGGTCGGCCCGGGCCACCTGAGGAATAACCTCGTAGCTGCGGCCGTCCAGATCCACCCGGTTGACGTAGGCGTCGCTCATCATGGTGGACAGGGTGATGGCGATGTCCTGCATGGTCACGCCATAGGCGCCGGCCTTGTCCCGGTTGACCTGAATTTTCATGGTGCCGGAGTCAAAGGCCAGATCCAGCTCGCTGTACACAAACAGCGGGCTCTGGCTGACCGTTTGAAGCACCTCGGCGGCCACTTCATACAGGCTTTCAAAGTTGTTGGGGGTGGTCAGCACATATTGCACCGGCAGGCCACTGGACGCGCCGGGCAGTTCGGGAAATTCAAAGGCGCTGATGGCCACCGCCGGAATGCCCTGCAACGGCGGCGTCAGCCGCTCGATCACCGCTTTTTGCGCATCCCGCTGACTCCAGGGTTTGAGCACCGCTACCGCCAGACCCTGGTTGGCGCTGGGTACGCCGGCAATGGTCAGCGAGGTGGACAGGGCGTCGTCCTTGTTGAGCACTTCCACCGCCTTGCGCATGTTGTTCTCGATGTAATCGAGGTTGGCGGTGTTGGGGGCCTTGGCCATCATCAGGAAGGCCCCTTTGTCTTCACTCGGCGCCAGCTCGCTGGGAATGAAGCTGAACAGCACCGGCATGGAGCCGAACACCAGCAGGGCAAAAGCGATCACCACGGGGCGCTTGGCTAGCACCGCGTCCAGCATGCGGCTGTAGCCGTCGGTCAGTCGCTCCAGGGTGTTCTCCACGCCCTGCTCAAAGCGGTTGGGATTGACATGGGGCTTGAGCAGCTTGGAGCACATCATGGGTGACAGGGTCAGCGCCACCACGCCGGAAATAAACACGGCGCCGGCCAGGGTCAGGGCGAATTCCTTGAACAGGGAGCCGGTAATGCCGCCCATCAGGGCGATGGGAGCGTATACCGCCGCCAGGGTGATGGTCATGGTGATCACCGGTACCGCGATTTCCCGGGTGCCGAGAATGGCGGCCCGGTAGGGCGATTCGCCGGCCTTGATGTGCCGGTCGACGTTTTCCACCACCACGATGGCGTCGTCCACCACCAGGCCGATGGCCAGCACCATGGCCAGCAGCGTCATCAGGTTGATGCTGAAGCCGAACATGCTCATCAGGATCGCCACCCCGATCAACGACAGCGGAATGGTGATAATGGGGATCAGCACGGCGCGCAGCGAGCCCAGGAACAGGGTGATCACCACCACCACGATAAGGGACGCTTCCAGAATGGTTTTCACCACCTCGTGAATGGACTCGTTGATGGCGTCGGTGGCGTCATACAACAGTTCCATCTTGATGGTGTCGGGCATGTTGCGCTCGAGATCCGGCAGCATGTTGCGCACGTTCTCGGCCACATTCAGCGGGTTGGCGGACGGCGTGGGGTCAACCCCGATGATCACCGCCGACTGGCCGTCGGCCAGGGCACGTACCACATCGTGGCTCTTTTCCAGCGACACCTTGGCCACGTCGCGCAGGCGCACCACGGCGTCATTGCGGGTGGCCACCACCAGGGACTCCAGCTCTTCGGCGGTTTCAATCTGGGTATTGATATCGCTGTTGTAGAGCATGTAATAGCCGGTGGACTGGCCGGCGGCGGCCTGGTAGTTGTTGGACTGCAGCACCGACAGCACCTCGGCGGCGGTCAGTTGCTGGGCCGCCAGCCGCAGCGGATCCAGCCAGATGCGCAGGGCAAACTTGGCGCCGCCAAACAGGTTGAGCTTGGCTACCCCGTCCACCGAGTAGAACTGGGGCCGCACTACCCGCTCCAGGTAGTCGTTGATCTGGGGCGAGTTCAGTTGCTCACTGCTGAAGGCGATATACATGATGGAGGTAGAGGCCCCCGTGGTCATCTCCAGGCTGGGATCCTCCGCCTCCCGGGGCAGCTGGGAGCGCACCGAGTTGACCCGGGCCAGAATGTCCGACAGGGCCGCGTTGGGGTCGGTGTTCAGCTTCATCTGCACCGTGATGCTGGAGCTGCCGTTGCTGCTCGACGAGGTCATAAAGTCGATATTGTCGGCTTGGGCAATGGCCTGCTCCAGCGGCTGGGTAATAAAGCCCTGAATCAGGTCGGCGCTGGCGCCGTAATAGCTGGTACTGACGGTGACCACGGTATTGGTCATTTCCGGGTATTCGCGTACCTGCATTTTCTGCAGGGCCTGCAGCCCCAGCAGCACGATCAGCAGGCTGATCGAAACGGCCAGCACCGGCCGTTTTATGAAGATATCGGTAAAACGCATGAAAGTCTCCGCTTACAGCAGGGGGGCCGATTCTGGAGTGTCGAGGGCGTCGCTTTCCACCGGGTTGACCCGGCTGCCGTTGGACAGGCGTACCTGGCCGGACGTGACGATGGTTTCACCTGCTTCCAGGCCCTTCACCACCCGGGCGAAATCGGCTTCCCGCTCGGCCACTTCAATTACCCGCTGTTGCGCTACCCGCACGGTCTCGCCGTCGTCGGCCTGTTCTTCTTTCACCACATACACGGTCTGGCCGTAAAGGGTGAAATTGATGGCCTGCTGGGGCACCAGGATCTGGTCGGCTTTCACCGGCAGCTGCACGTCCAGCTTGGCGAACATGCCCGAGCGCAGTTTGCCGCCCTGATTGGGAATGCTGGCCTGCACCTGCACCACGCCCGATTCCGGGTTGATCTGCGGCTCAATGGCGGTGATCTCGCCTTCAAACGGCGTGTCCGGATAGGCGTCTACCAGAATGTTCAGAGCCTGGCCCACGCGAATGTCGGCGATGCGGGTCTGGGGAATGGTAAAGCGAATGCGGAACTGGCTGATGTCTTCCAGCCGGGCAATGTCGGTGCCGGCGTTCAGATACTGGCCGAGAAAGGCGTTGCGAATACCCATGACACCGTCAAAGGGCGCGCGAATGGTGCGCCGTTCAATGGTGGCCTGAAGGGAGTCGATTTGGCCTTGCAGTTCCCGGTAGCTGGCTTCGGCGTCATCGAGCTGACCCTGGGAGACGGAGCCGCGCTGGAATAGCTGACGCATGCGCGTGAGGTTGGCACGAACCGCCGGCAGCCGGCCTTCGGAGCTGCGCAGGTTGGCTTTTTCCACGTCGGCGTCGAGCTCCACCAGCACCTCACCGGCCTTGACCTGCTGGCCCGACTCAAAGTGAATGGCACGCACGATGCCAGCAGACTCGTTGCTGACATTGATGCCCTGAATCGGCTCGATAAAACCGATGGCGGCGATGCGTGGTGTCCAGTCTACCGGAGTGATCTCGGTCACGGTGACCGGAAAGCTGGGCACCGGCTGATTGGCGAAATACTGGGCCATCATTTTTTGCTTGAACAGGTTAAAACCAATGACGCTGCCGAAGATCAGGATCACCAGCAGCAGCATGGACAGGGTCCATTTTTTCATCGAAGTCACTCCCGCGACGTGGTTGTTAGCGTTTTAAAATGGCGTTCCAGGCTGCATCCATCAGCTCGTCAAAGACGGCCTCGTTCATCTGAATACAGCCCCGGGCGTGCCTCTGGGTTAACAGCATCAGATTTTCCAGCGCCAGGAATCCCAGCAGGTCTGATGGCAGATCCCGAAACAGGCCGATGTCCCGGCCGCGTTCGAAAAACTCGAACACCGGTTTGAAATAGCGTTCATCCATGCGTTCTTCCTCTTCTCTGCTGAACAGGGGAGAGGCTTCGTACTGCACGCGGTACAACAGACAGTCGGGGTTGCTCAGCAGGTAATGCAGGCAGTTCTGCCACAGCAGGCGAAACTGCGCCAGGCTGGGGTCCTGCGTGTTGACGCCCTGCAGCAGGGCCACAGACACCTCCTGCATTCGCTCTTCATGCACACAGCGCAGCAGGCTTTCCTTGTCCCTGAAATAGCGATAAATGGTGCCGGTGGCCACACCGGCTTCCCGGGCGACCAGCTGCATCGACATGCCCTGAAAGCCGAGGTTGGCGATCAGGTGTTCCGCCGCATTGAGAATGCGCTCGCGCTTGTTTGTCATCTGTTCTCTGTCTGAAGTCTGAACCATAAATGAATGAACGTTCATTCGACTGCTGATTCTAGGCCATCGTCACTTCAAGTCAATCGCCGCAGTGTGGCCCTTTCTTCACTTTAGTTAAAAAAAACGCCATTCTGCCGACAAAACCGGCAGATGGCCGGTAAAGACAAAAAAGTGCTGGACAAGGGCGGGGGCTGACCTTAGTATTCGCAGCGTCCAAATATAGAGCGCCCGTAGCTCAGCTGGATAGAGCGCTGCCCTCCGGAGGCAGAGGTCACAGGTTCGAATCCTGTCGGGCGCGCCATTCGGTAGTTGGACAACAATTTGATTATGGTGACCGTAGCTCAGTTGGTAGAGTCCCGGATTGTGATTCCGGTTGTCGCGGGTTCGAGCCCCGTCGGTCACCCCAGTTTCAGGCCAAGGCCTGAAAGCAGTAAACATGCGAGGGTGGCGGAATTGGTAGACGCGCTAGCTTCAGGTGTTAGTGTCCTTCGGACGTGGGGGTTCAAGTCCCCCCCTTCGCACCACTGCTTTCAAACAGTTTCGCAAGAGAACAGTTTCGGCGTTTAGCGCAGCCTGGTAGCGCATCTGGTTTGGGACCAGAGGGTCGCAGGTTCGAATCCTGCAACGCCGACCAGAATTAACCGACCTAGTGTCGGTTTTTTTATGCCTGCAATTCAGCGCCGCCCGGTCCGCACTCGTGCCGTCCGTTTGGGGCGTCGACTCGAATACTGCAACACCGCAAGGGCGATCCCAAGTAAACCGACCACAGCGTCGGTTTTTTTGTGCCCGGCGATTCATCATGGGGTTACCGTGCCTTTTTGAGGTGTTCACCAGTCTGTGTTTTTACCCTGTGTCATTGCCTTTATTACCTGACGCGTGCCGGCAATCGCACGCACCTTTACGGTCCATCCGTTTAATGAAATGGAAAGGACCGGCGCAGGGGAATCAATAAGATGTATTCATTCGAATTCTTTTTGTTTTTATATGAAGCTTTATGGTGCGGGCGAATTGTACAAGTTGTTTATATTATGTTTTTTTTGCTGTTTATTTTTGAGGTCAGGTTTTATCTATATTGTCTAATTAATTGAGTTAGTTAGTGCGCCAAAATAAAAACAATAATGCTCACAATTTATTCCTTGTTATTTTCGATAAAAAACCAATATAAAACAGATGATTACAGTAACTTGCGTTCATTTGTTAGTGATTCTGCTTTTTTCTTTAAATAAAGATTTCCGCAATGTGGAATTGGTTTTTAAAACTAGTTGCTTGCCGGTTAATGAATGGTTAATAATGGTTGGGAGGTTCGCAAGGATTAGCCATACGACTCTTGATGTTGAAATGACACCGCGACCTTGGAAACACGCTAGCCAGCGTAAATGGATTTAATCAGTTGTTGTAAAAAGGGAGAGGTCATGAGTCTCATGTCTAAAGCCAATGAACTTTCTTCTACCGACGCAGGTAAAAAGAAAAAGTCTTTCGAGATGCCTCATATTTATGTCATCTTGTTTATATTCAGCGCCATTGCCGCGGTGCTGACCTATATTGTTCCCGCCGGGCAATACGACCGGGTACCCGGTCCCAATGGCCGAACCACCATTGACCCCAACTCCTACCAGGTGGTTGAGTCCACCCCGGTCGGCCCCGTGGATTTTATGCTCGCCATTCCCAAAGGACTGATGGATGCGGGTACTGTGGTGTTCTTCACCTTTATCATCGGTGGCATGTTCATGGTGCTGCGCCGTACCGGCATTATCGAGATTGGGGTAGACAAGCTGACCCGTCGGTTCGCTCATAACACCATAGTGATCATTCCCGTCCTGATGACCACCTTTGCCGTGATCGCGACCCTGATAGGTACTCAGGAGCTGGCGTTGGTGTATGTGCCCGTTATTCTGCCCCTGATGCTGGCGTTGCGCTTTGACTCCGTCACCGCCGCCGCCGTGGCGCTGTGCGCCACCACTGCCGGTTTTACCTCTGGTGTGCTCAATCCCATCAACACCGGCCTGGGCCAGCAGCTGGCTGATTTGCCTGTGTATTCAGGCATGGGACTGCGTGCGCTGGTATTTGCCGCCATCCTGGTGCCCGGCATTTTCTATGTCACCCGTTACGCCCTGAAGGTAAAAAACAATCCTGCCCTGAGCCTGATGGAAGGCGATGCCAAGGAGCTGGAGAAGCGCAAGCACTATCAGCATGCCGACGATGAAGGTGCCCTGACCGCCACTTCCCGTCAGAAGTGGGCGTCGCTTGCGGCCTTTGGTTTCTTTGCCACCCTGGTATGGGGCGTGATGACCCAGGGCTGGTTCATGATGGAAATGGCGGGGCTGTTTATCATCATGGGCGTAGTGGTTGGCATGATTGCGGGCCTGAAGACTTCGGACATTTGCGATGGCTTTAACGAAGGTTTCCGCGACGTCCTGGTGGGTGCCATGATCTGCGGTATTGCCCGTGCCGTTGCCGTGGTGCTGGAAGAAGGCCAGATCATGGATACCCTGGTATTCGGTCTTGGCAACCTGGTTGGCGAGTTCCCGCCGATCTTTTCTGCCATCGGTATGTACCTTTCTCAGTTGGGCTTCAACTTTGTGGTACCGTCGGGCAGTGGCCAGGCGCTGGTAACCATGCCGATCATGGCGCCGCTGGCTGATCTGGTTGGCGTGACCCGTCAAACCGCCGTGCTGGCATACCAGCTGGGCGATGGCATCGGTAACATTCTGTATCCGACCTCGGGTTACTTTATGGCTACGCTGGCACTGGCGGGTGTCAGCTGGAACAAATGGGTCAAGTTTTTCCTGCCTTTGTTCGGTACCTGGGTGGCCATCTCCATGGGCTTCCTGATCTTCGCCCAGTTCACTCAGTGGACAGGCTGATCCCCTGACGGGGTGTTCAAGTATCATGTGGGGCCTCCTTTGGAAGGCCCCTTTTCTATGCGATAGGGCAACTCTGCCCGAAAGGCATCTTAAATAAGCAGGTTGCCGGTATGCGAGCGCGGCGCCATTCGCCCGGCTTGGTTCCCGCTGTCAGGGAGAGGGAACCAAGCCGGGATAGCGCCACGTAGCATGGTGCATCAACGCCTTTAAGCGATATAACCGGTGCTCGTTCGGTGAGGTGTCAGCCGTTGCACCCAGGTGAAGGTAATTGCCAGGCTCGCCGGATTGGGCGGGACTTAATCGGCGATAAACAATACAATAACATTCTTTGATTTTCGTGTTGCTCAGGTTTTCCATGGTCGAGCCAATAAAACAGCCAAAAGCAAAAACCACCAAGCCGGCCGGCGCCACCCAGGTGCAGTCCCTGTCCCGGGCACTGCTACTGCTGGAGCGGCTGGCCGCCTCCGACATGGGCATGTCGCTCACCGACGTGGCCGGCAGCCTGGGACTGGCGCCGTCCACCGCCCACCGCCTGCTCAACAGCCTGCGCAGCCATGACTTTGTGGATCTGGATGAAAGCCAGGGGTTGTGGAGCATCGGCGTGCACGCCTTCTCCATTGGCAATGCCTACCTCAAAAAGCGCGACTTTATCGCTCAGGCGCGGCCGCACATGAAACGGCTGGTGGCGGAAACCGGCGAAACTTCCAACCTGGCGATCCTGGAGCAGGGCAGTGTGGTGTATGTGGGCCAGGTGGAGTCGCCCCAGACCATGCGCATGGTGGTGTCTTTGGGCAGCCGTTCGCCGGTGCATGCCGCCGGCGTGGGCAAGGCGCTGTTGTCGGCGCTGCCGATGAAAGAAGCGTTGGAGCTGGTGCGCAAGAACGGCATGAAGGCCTATACCGAGCACACCATTATTCATCCCAGC
Organism: Oceanimonas doudoroffii; assembly: GCF_002242685.1. Lineage (NCBI taxonomy): Bacteria > Pseudomonadati > Pseudomonadota > Gammaproteobacteria > Aeromonadales > Aeromonadaceae > Oceanimonas > Oceanimonas doudoroffii. The sequence goes on along the minus strand of NZ_NBIM01000003.1, from coordinate 134,318 downwards.
CAGTTCGAGCTGGAGCTGCACAAAATCGCCCAGCAGGGCTATTCCCTCGATGACGAAGAGCAGTTTGAAGGCCTGCGCTGCATTGCCGCCAACATCTATAACGAACACGGTGAAGCGGTGGCCGCCATTTCCATTTCCGGCCCGGCGGTACGAGTGAAATGGGAACGCATTCCCCAGCTCAGCGCCTTGGTAATGGACGCCGCCCGAAAAGTGACTCAGGCCATCGGCGGCAAGGCGCCCAGCACCAGTCGCAAGCCATAAGCTGAAGCCTGTAGATTGGCGATGGGCGCAGCGAATTTACAACATTTCGCAGCCGGCTTCGTGTTGGAATTCGCTGTGTTCATTCGCAACCTACTACTGATTGACTGAATACAGTCAATCCCGCTGTTGCTTCGCGCTGCACACAAAAAAGGCCAGTCTTGCGACTGGCCTTTTGCATTCGCGAACTAAGCTCAGAAGCTCAGCGGGCGGTCGCCCTGCTCGTCCTTGATGCGGGTCGGCAGACCCATTTCATTGAGCAGGTTGATGAATGGCTTGGGATCCAGCTCTTCGATGTTGGCCATTTTCTTCACGTCCCATTCACCGCTGGCGATCAGCAGGGCGGCGGCCACCGGCGGCACCCCGGCGGTGTAGGAAATGCCCTGGCTGCCCACTTCGGCATAGGCGTCGGCGTGGTCGGCCACGTTATAGATGAACACTTCCTTGTCCTTGCCGTCCTTCTTGCCCTTCACCTGGTCACCGATGCAGGTCTTGCCGGTGTAGTCCGGGGCCAGGGAAGACGGATCGGGCAGCACGGCCTTGACCACCTTGAGCGGTACCACTTCCAGGCCTTCGGCGGTTTTCACCGGCTGCTCGGACAGCAGGCCCAGATTCTTGAGCACGGTGAACACATTGATGTAATGCTCGCCAAAGCCCATCCAGAAGCGCACATTGGGCACGCCCAGGTTCTGGGACAGGGAGTGCACTTCGTCGTGGCCGGTCATGTAGCTGGTCTGCATGCCCACTACCGGCAGGTCGTCGGTGCGCTTGTGCTCGAACATTTGGTTCTGCACCCACTCGTTGTTCTGCCAGGACCAGACGCGGCCGGTGAACTCGCGGAAGTTGATTTCCGGATCGAAGTTGGTGGCAAAGTAACGACCGTGGCTGCCGGCGTTGATGTCGATGATGTCGATGGAGTCGACGCTGTCGAAGTATTCGTTCACCGCCACCGCGGCGTAGGCGTTGACCACACCTGGGTCAAAGCCGGCACCCAGAATGGCGGTAATGCCTTTCTCTTCGCAGATGGCCTTGCGCTTCCACTCATAGTTGGCATACCAGGGCGGATTTTCGCAGATCTTGGTGGGATCTTCGTGAATGGCGGTGTCGAGGTAGGCGGCGCCGGTCTCGATACAGGCCTGCAGCACCGACATATTGATGAAAGCCGATCCGACATTGATCACCAGTTGCGACTGTGTTTTGTCAATCAACGCCTTGGTGGCTTCTATATCGAGCGCATCCAGGGCATGGGCTTGCAATTCACCGGCAACCTTGAGGCTGCCCTTTTCCCGTACGCTGTCGACGATTTGCTGACATTTCTCGACAGTGCGCGAGGCGATGTGAATGTTACCCAGAACATCGTTATGTTGCGCACATTTGTGGGCAACAACCTGGGCGACACCACCGGCACCAATAATCAGAACGTTTTTCTTCATTTTTTTCCTCTGGAGCCTCCTTGAAAGGCTGCGTTGTGGTTTACTCCATGCCTCAGGAGAGGCTGTCTACAAAGTCGTCAAAGGTAAATCCCCTGACCAGGTTTACGCTGCCGTCGAGTTCACGCACGGCGATGGCGGGCATCTGCACGCCGTTGAACCAGTTCTTCTTCACCATGGTGTAGCCGGCGGCATCGATAAAGGATAGCCGATCCCCTACCTGCAGCGGCCGGTCGAAGTTGAATTCGCCGAATATGTCGCCGGCCAGACAGGACTTGCCGCACACCATGTACCGATGTTCGCCGTCGTTGGGCGCCATCTTGGCGGTCTCCCGGTAGATCAGCAGGTCGAGCATATGGGCTTCAATGGAGCTGTCCACTATGGCCAGTTGCTTGCCGTTGAACAGGGTGTCGAGCACGGTCACTTCCAGCGAGGTACTCATGGTGATGGAGGCCTCGCCGGGCTCCAGATACACCTGCACGCCAAAGCGCTCTGAAAAGGCCTTGAGCCGGGCACAGAAGCGGTCTACCGGGTAGTCTTCACCGGTGAAGTGAATGCCGCCGCCCAGGCTTACCCAGGTGATTTGCGGCCGGCTCAGCAGGCCGCCGAATTTGTCTTCAATCTCACCCAGCATGCGATCAAACAGGTCAAAGTCGCTGTTTTCGCAGTTGTTGTGAATCATGAAGCCGGAGATTTTGTCCATCACCGCTTCCACCTTGGCGGCGTCCCACTCACCCAGACGGCTGAAGGGACGGGACGGGTCGGCGATCAGAAACTCGGAGCTGGACACCCCCGGGTTCAGGCGCAGACCGCGCACGTGGCTGGCGGAGGCTTGTTCAAAACGCTCAAGCTGGCCGATGGTGTTGAAGATTACCTTGTCGGAGTGAGCCAGCACTTCTTCAATTTCGTCGTCGCCATAGGCCACGCTGTAGGCATGGGTTTCGCCGCCGAATTTCTGTTTGCCGAGCTTCACTTCGTTGAGGGAGGAAGAGGTGGTGCCGTCCATGTACTGGCTCATCAGGTCAAATACCGACCAGGTGGCAAAGCATTTCAGGGCCAGCAGCGCCTTGGCGCCGGAGTGCTCGCGAACATAGGCGATTCTCTCCATGTTGCGCAGCAGCTTGCTCTTGTCGATGAGATAGTAAGGCGTCTTGATCACTAGGGTCATACCTCCAGGCTGTGAACACCACCCGCTTAGGGAATTTTAAAGCGCGTGATTATAGAGGAAAGGTGGTCATGCTTCGAGCAAAAAGTGTGACGAGCCAGTCAAGCCGGCATGAAAAAAAGACCGGCGCGAATGGCCGGTCTTAGTCGTGTTTTTATCGGCGCGTTAAGCCATCGAAGCGGCCGCCATGGCCCGGTTTCGCTCCTTGGCGATGGACAGGGGGATCATCAGCGCAATCAGGGTCGCCAGAGATACGGCTGCAATGCCCCAGCCTGCAAGCGAGTAACCGCCCATAGAGATCAAGGCTCCCGATATAGCCGGGCCCAAGGCGATGCCCAAAGTCAGGAAACTACCGCAAGCGGCAACGACTCGTCCTTGCTTGTCGAGGGAGGCGGCGAGGGCGGTCAGGTAGGCAAGTGCATAAAAGTAGGTAAAGGAGATCATCATGACCGCAACGGTATACATGGTTTTGGAGTGTTCCCCCAGTACATAGCCCAGGCTTACCCCTCCGCAGGCCAGCACGCCGATAATCACAGGCGTACTCATGCCAAACCTTTTGCCGATGATGGCAGCCATCAGGGGGCCGATGAGGCCGATAAAAGACTGGAACGAGAACAACATGCCCAGGGTTTCGCCATCATAGCCAACCCGAATGCCAACCTGCTCAACAAAGGCCCAGCCCATGGTATCGCGGGCGGCGAATAGAAACATGGCCAACATCATGCTAATGGCCACGCCTGAGAGCAGCTTGCTGTCGGGAGCGGCCTGGTGGTGTACGTGATGGGATGTGTCGGCCTGTTGCTTCATAAGGAATATTGGCAGGAGCATGATTGCCATGGTTATGGCCATCGCATAATACAGACCGGCCAAGCCGTAACTGGCCATGGCGCTGGCGAAGGCCAGCATGACAATGATCATCAGGCCGACAAAGAAGACGTTCATATAACCAGCCACCTTGTCGGGATCCCTGGCGCTGGACACACAGGCATTGCCACAGGCAAACGCCAGGCCGGTGCCTATGCCGGTGACGCAACGAAGTATCGCCAGCAGCTCTACTTGCGGAACGGAAGCCGATGCCACATTGGCACTGATGGCAATCAGGGCGCCGATCAGCGTCAGGGTCCGGCGAGGGGCGCGTCCCATCAGGGGTGCGACGATCAGCGAGGCCAGCATGGTAAAGACAAATTCAGCCGAAAGGAGTAATCCGGCTTGGGCTTCGTTAAGGCCAAGGTCATTGATCACGGCGCTGATCAAAAAGGGCAGGGCGAGCAAGGCCAGCAGGCCCACGCCGTAGGCGGCGGCAAAGGAGGAAAGCACCAAAATCCAGCTTTCCGGCATGAAATCACGTATCTGCTTCATATTATTAAATCCCTCCGATGGATTGCGGCATGGTAATAACCGCTTAATCGTTATCCATGATTAAAAACTGCATAAAATTTCAGGTATTAGCGGCCTACTCCTCCTGAGCATACAGCGAGCCTGCTGATAACAGTCTTGCGGAGGCACGGTGGAGCAGCCGTTAAAAGGCTAGCACAGCAACATTAGTATTTCATATGATCTTATATGTTTTTATTGAGGGAGAATTACTTTTCTTGGCTGTATGCCAGTTGGGTACTCAAGAAAGTGAGGCTTGCCTTGAACTGGGCAGCAACCGAACGGTGGTTTGATAGGCGCTCACACTGTCCGGTTGTATGGTATTGCCCGCTCGTTTCAGGCGTGGACCGCTGCTGCAGTCCGGCTGTGGTTATGGGCGGTGATCAAGGACCAGTGGGAGAGTGTTTCTTTCAGTTCGATGATCTGGTGGCGGGGATTATCACGGGCAAGCAATGGCTTGGCCATGTCACCGGCGCACCAGTTGGCGGTATTGGCGGCCACCACTCTTCCCTCTCGGGTGATGATCAGGGCTTCGCCTGTCATCTGCATCAATCCGGCTATCAGAATATTCTCCAGTTTGTGCAGAGCAATGTCCGCGCCGGCAATACCGACAAATTCACCGTCTATATGAATGGGCCTGGAAAAAGTCAGTATGTACATGTCCTGGCCGTACAGGTCCACATAGGGGCCGACCACGGCACTTTCTGCTGTTTCTCTTGGTTTTGAAAACCATTGCATCTTCAAGTAATTATAATAGTTTTCGCTGTTTTGGTTAAAGTTGAGCGGCAAGGGTGCCAACCGGTCGCCGGTACTCTTGTGCCACCACTCGCAGCACATTTCCCTGTCGGCGAAGACGTTGGGCGCAAACACCACGCCATTACCCTGAATACAGGCCTGCCCCTGAGTCAGTTGACTTGATACCAGAGACTTTAGTGTGGATAGATCGGAGGATTTGGGCTGAATGCCCTGATGGCTGAGTGGCTGCAGCAGGTGGGTTACTGCCTGGTGAATCGTGTCTATTTGTCTGAAAATACTAGCAATGGCGGTGTTGATCCGGGTGACACACTGGTCGAGTCTGGCTTCATCCATGATATTGCCTTTTTGTCATTATTCGCTGACTAACCCTCAGGCAAATTGAGCGAGGGCTCAAATTTGCCTCTTCAGTAGGAATGGGTAATTCCTGCAATAGATAGAAAGTTAACATGGTGTTAATTGTGTTGGTAGTTTGATTTCGGTTTTTAAACCTATTCTGCCGCCCTCCCTCACTGGCGCATGGACTGTGTCAGTTGTGTCGTTTTCGGTTACTCACCCTGCTTGGACACCAGCTCCAGCTTGAGGTTGATCAGTTTTTTGATGCCACGGGAAACATGGGCCTCGGCCAGGGCGCCGGCCAGGTTGCTGTCGCCGCTGACAATGGCTTCATGAATGGCTTCATGTTCACTGCGGATGATGTCGGGAGTGAGGGCTTGCGGTAACCAGAGCAGCTCACCCAGCTCGGCCTGCAATCGTATCTCGGCATGAGTGAGCCGGACCGACTGGGAGGCGACGGCGACCTCGATGTGGAAGCGGGCATCTGCCCGGCGGCGCTCGCGCCGTGAACTGGCCTTGCTGAGTGCCTGAATATAATGCGCCAGCTGCTGATGGTGCTCCGGTGCCGCCCGCTTGGCGGCCAGTCTGGCGGCCATGCCGGAGATGGCGGTGTGCTCATCGCTCAGATCCCTGAGCTCCAGGGTGCTGAGCTCCTGCAGGCGTTTCAATAATGCTGCTGCAGGCTGTTCTTCCGCATACCGCACAAAGCTGCCGCCATTCCGGCCCCGGCGGGTTTCTATCGCGCCCTGCTGGCGCAGGTGGGCCAGGGCTTCACGTAGGGTCACGGTGGCCACCCCAAACTGGGTGGCCAGCTCGGTTTCACTGGGCAGTTGTTGGCCTTCTGCAAACAGACCGAGATCAATCGCTTCCATCAAACGGCGGACCACTTCTTCGGTCCGGCCTTCCTGGCGAATCCGAATAAAGGAACCCGAGTGTAGGGCGAGTGTATCGTTCATGTTGGTTTCAACCTTGTGTAGACTCATTAACGGTACAGCAGAGCCGTCATACGGCCAGTGTGGAGACAATGCGTGGGTCGTGCCAGGGAGTATATTATCAGAGTATTAGTGGTTTAGCAGGGCATTCTGTAGAGGGAGCGGCATGCCGGATTTGGCATGCCGCCTGGGGAGGGAGAGTTAGAATGGATAGCGCAGCGTGGGCATCCACTTTTGCCAGAGTTGCTTCAGCTCGCCGCTGGCCTTGACCTCCGACAGTGCCTGGTTCACCCGCGCCAGCCAGGCCGGCTGGCCTTTTTTGATGGCAATGCCCCATTCATTCTGGGTGGGAGCGGTAAAGGCAATGGCCAGATCGGCTTCTTCTGCCAGCGGCACCAGGGCGACGTCATCATCCACAAAGGCGTCAATCTTCCCGGCGCGCAGGGCCTTGACCATGTCTCCCATCACATCGTCCGAGTCACCGGCGAAGGGCACAGTGATGCAATCGGTAAAGCTTTCGGCCAGCGCCATGTTCAGGCTGTTGGCGATGGCGCCCACCCGTTTGCCCACCAGATCGGCCGGGGTTCTGACCTGATCGCCGCGCAGTATCATCACCGCCTCGTCAAACACCGCATAGGGCTGGGTAAAGTCCGCCAGGGACTTGCGGTAGTCGGAGATCCCCTGACCGCATAGCAGAATGTCGCCCTGATTGGCGTCCAGCGCCGGGTAGAATTCGGCCCAGTTCTGATACACCAGCTCGGTCTCCAGTCCCAGTTTGCTGGCCAGCAGCCGGGCCACGTCGGTTTCATAGCCGTGTCGGTAGCCGTTTTCGTCCTTCCAGAACAGGGGCGGAGCGGGCAGGTCGGCACAGATGACTCTGAGGGTGGTGTCTCGCTGTACGGCAAGGCTCATGGCAGGTACTCCATATACATTTTTTTCTCCCAGTCGGTGACCACGGCGCAGAAGCGGGCCCATTCATCGGCCTTGAGATCCCGGTACAGGCTGGCCATTTCGTTCGGCAGCGCACTTCGAATGACTTCATCCTGGTCAAAGCAGTGAATGGCATCGCCCAGGGTTTTGGGCAGAACACGGGACCGATCTGGCTTGGCGGGAATGCTGTCGCTGTTGTCCGGCGCCCCCGGATCGGTATGGTTGCGCAACCCGTCCTGCATGGCGACCAGCAGCAGGGTATGAGAGAGATAGGGGTTAACGCTGGCGTCGGGAATTTTGTATTCCAGCCGCCCATTGGCAGACAGGCGCACGGTACAGGTTTTGTTGTCCATGCCCCAGTTGACACAGTTGGGCGCAAACAGGCCCGCATCCCAGTAGCGTTTGTAGGAGTTGACGGTAGAGGCCATCATGATCATGGAACCGGGAGCGTGGGCCAGAATGCCGCCCAGGGCATGCTTGCCGATGTCGGTCAGGTGCAGATCCCGGCGGCCAGTCTCGGCCAGCACGTTGTGATCACCTCGCCACAGGCTGAAGTTGTGATGGCAACCGTTGCCCATGCTGCCGGTGGTGGGTTTGGGCATAAAGCTGGCACGAACGCCAAACTCGCTGGCCACCTGACGGCAGATCATGCGGTAGGTCATCAGTCGGTCGGCGGTCAGATCACAGCGATCAAACATCCAGTTCAGCTCCAGCTGGCCCGGGTCCTCGTAATCGCCTTCAATCATGTCCAGGCCCATGGCGGTGGCATATTCCATGACCTTTTTGTAGATGGGGCGCATCAGCTCCAGGTTGCCCATGTGATAGGCGGGGCTGGCGCCGGGGCGAACATGCACTTCCAGCTTGTCGCCCAGCCAGGACATTTCGGGCTCGCAGCCGGTTTTCAGTTGCAGACCGGTTTCATCCAGGAAAGCCTTGTGGGTGTCAATCAGCAGGCTGCGGGCGTCTGTGGCCAGTACCTGACCGCCAATTTCGGGAATGTGCTCCGGCTCGTAGAGGCGGCAGAAGAAGGCGCCGACGGAGGTGTCCCAGGGCAGCACATTGAAGGTGTCCATGTCCGGCATGGCGGTAAACTCGGCCGCCTGAGCGCCACCGCCGAGCAGCACCCCTTCCCGGGTGGTCTGCAGATCCACGATGGCGGTGCGGTGGAACTGAATGCCTTTTTCCAGGTTGCGCAGCAGGTGCTTGGCCGGCACCACCTTGGCGATAATCCGGCCCGACAGGGTTACTACCTGATAGTAGAGGTATTCAACGCCGGAATCCTTTACCCGGACCGCCAGCTCCTGGGCCTGGGCGGAGCAGGTGTTGTGCTCTTTGTGCAGATCTAATGCGGTCATTTTAACTCTCCTTGTCGCGCTGTGGCGCTATGCAATGGGTGCAGTCTCTGATCCGGTGGTCGCCGTTTCAGGATAAAATTAAATATAAAATATGGTTTTATAGTTTTCAATGTAAAAATAAGGTTAAGCCCGGTTTTCTTGCTGCGACTCAATCACGGCAGGCGCCCCGTGTTCTCGAAAAAAGCTCGCGACCCAGGCGGCGATCTGGGTGTTGTCGACCCCTATTCGCTCCAGGCTGCTCAGGGCGGTATCGGCCACCTTCCGGGGTAGCAGATTGCCCGAGTAGCGGCGGGCAAGCGCTTCCACATAGCTGGGGGGGAACTCGGGGTGATACTGCACCGAGAGTGCCGGAAACGGATAGCCCAGCACACCTTGACGGCAGTGGGATGAGCCCCCCAGCACCTCGGCCCCTGGCGGCAGATCCACCACCTGATCTTGGTGAAATACAAAGGCGGCACCGGCGGCAGGTACCGAGTCGGCATACTGGTAGGGCTGGGCGCCCACGCCCCATCCCTGCTCGGCCCGGCGGGTGCGGCCCCCGTAGGCATCCGCCATGATCTGGTGACCAAAGCAGATTCCAAACACCGGGCGGCGCTGCTCGCGTAGTTGCTGCAGGAAGCGTTTCAGGTCTTCCATCCAGAGGGTGCCCTCATAGCAGCTGTGTTTGGAGCCGGTCAGTATGTAGCCGTCAAAGGTGGCGGGATCCGGCAGAGGCTCTCCACTCACCGGGGACACCTGGCTGAATACGGCTTCCGGCAGGGAAGGAGACAGCCAGTGTTTAATCATGGCCGGATAACTGGCAAAGCGGTTTCGCAGCTCTGCCGGTACCAGGCCATTTTCAATCACGCACAAACGCAGGGTGCGGGGAGTGATGTTTTCCATGGACATTCCTGTTCACTCATTTGACATCAAGGTCACTCAAAGCGCAGCGCTTAAAAGGCGCTGACCACCGTCTTGAGCCAAGCCAGGGCTACATCACCGGGCAGCTCGCCGCTGGAGGCATCGTGCCGGCCCCGCTCGGCCATTTCCCGGGCGCCCAAGGCAAGGAACTGATCCGCCATGATCTGACTGCCCTGGTTGAAGGTGGCATAGAAGCTGTCACCCAGGCCAAAGGTGGCAAAGCGCAGATGGCTCAGATTCGGCTGGTTGTTGGTCAGTTGCTCGTACAGAGGCTGTGCGGAGTTGGGCAGCTCGCCGTCGCCATAGGTCGAACAGACCAGCAGCAGGATATCGCCCTCCCGGGTCTCGCCGATATCGAAGTCGGCCATGTCCTGGGCGCTGGCGTCAAAGTCGGAAGACAGCGCCTCGACAATATCGTCGGCTACCATCTCCGCATTACCGGTTTCGGTACCAAACAAGGTTATGATTTTCATGATTGAGGCTCTCCCTGATGGATATCATTCACAATCCGCAGCATTTCGGCGGTGTCCCTAATTTTTTTGCGTATTCTTCCGGCGGGTGCCGTGGTCACTTCCGCCGCGTCGATGCGTTTCCAGCCGGCATAATCAACAGACTGGGCTATCACGGACTCAGGCATGGCGGCAAAGCCGGGCTTGCCTGTGGTCATGAGGTCGGTCTGGGCCAGTATCAGACCGGCCACCGTCTTGGCATCGGCCCGGTTTTCCGGAATGGTGCCCCTGGGGCCCCGCTTGAACCAGCCGGTGCAATAGAGCCCCGGGGCCAGATGGCCGGCCTCGGGATCTGCCCCGGCATGGCTCAGGCCCTGTTTGCAAAAGGCGCTGTCCGGTCGCTGGGTGAAGCCGATGGCGGTGATCACACTGTCGGTGGTGAGCTCCAGTTTCTGCGTTTCACGCCCGGCTCGGGTGAAGTGGAAACACTGTTGTCCCTCGGTGGCGGTCAGAGACTCGGGCTGCCAGCCAAAGTGAAAATGGATCTCGAGCTCGGCCTGCTCCCTGGCCTGCAGGTCGCGCAGGGCGTCCAGCTTGGCGGCCACGGCCTTGTCGTCATCGTTATCGGCAGGTGGTAAATCGTGAACCCTGTAGCTGACCCGGCACAAACCGGCCAGCTCGCGCAGCATCACGGTATCGAACTTGGCCTGTGGGGCCGGTGAGCGGCCGACGATATGTATTTGTCTGAGCGGGGTAGCCTGCAGGCGGCTCAGCACCTCGTCGGTAATTTCCGAATTGTCGAACTCCTCGGCAGACTTGGCCAGCAGGCGCAGCACATCGATGGCCACGTTGCCATTGCCGACGATCACCGTGGATTTACCCAGTTGCGGGTGGAAATCCTGCTCATCAGGGTGATCGTTCAGCAGCCGGGTCAGGCGGCCTGCTCCGTAAATTCGGGCCTGCTCGGCGCCCGGAATATCCAGCGGGCGATCGCCGTGCAGGCCGGTGGCCAGCGCCACTATGTCAAAGGTGTCACGCAGGGTATCCAGGGAGATATCCCGGCCGATCTCGATATTGCCGGCAAAGCCTATGTTGTCCCGTTCGAACAGCCGCTCGAACTGGCGAATGACGTTCTTGGTTCCAGGATGGTCGGGCGCCACTCCGTAGCGCACCAGGCCATAGGGAACCGGCATGCGGTCCAGCAGGGTGATCTCCGCCAGCGGCCACGCCTTGCGCAGGGCCTGGGCGAGGTAGCAGCCGGACGGACCGCTGCCTACAATGGCGATGGTCGGCGTCTTCATGGGAGCTCCATGGGCGCAAAGGCAATGGGCATGGAGATGGCGCCTGTGTTGCCGCTGTCGGGCAGCCAGGCCGCCTCCCCGTTGTAATGGGGCTGGTGCAGTCGCTGGGCCAGCAGGGCCAGGGCCTCGGTCATATCACCGCGGGCAATAAAGTGGCCGATACAGTGGTGGGCCCCGGCGCCAAAGCCAAAGTGCGGGCACCGCTTGGCGGTAATATCGAATTCCGGGTTGGACATGGCCCTGGGATCCGTGCCGGCCGACTGGCTGAACAGATGAACCGTGGTGCCTTTTTTGATGTCCAGCCCCTGAAAGGTGAAGTCTTCCAGTGCTTCACGGGTGACCCAGGTGACGGTGGGGCGAACCCGCATGACTTCTTCCACCGCGGCCCGAGCCAGCTCCGGCTGCTTGCCCAGCAATTTCCATTGCTCCGGGTGTTGGATAAACAGGTCCATGGCCAGGGAGAGCTGGTTACGGGTGGTATCGATGCCGCCGAAAATGGCCAGCACTATCATGTCGTACAGCTCGGTATTGCTCAGGGCTTCTTCATTTTCCTGGTTGGCCCGGATCAGGTTGCTGAGGAAGTCGTCGCCCAGTCCCTGCTGCTTCAGATTGGCGACGGCCTGCTCGGCATACTGGAACAGCTTGTCGGTGGCCGCATTGATCACGGCTTCATCCTGCTTGAAGGTCACTCCCAGGGCCAGGCCCATGTCGCTGGCCAGGGTGGCGAGCGCCTTCCACTCGGAGCGGGGCAGGCCCAGCAGGGTGCAGATCACCTGGGTCGCATAGGGCTCGGCAAACTGGCTGACAAAGTCGCACTGCTCATTCTCGATAAACTCATCGATCAGCTCGCTGGCGATTTCCTGAAAAACCGGCGTCAGTTTTTTAACCAGCTTGGGCGCAAACGCCGGATTGGCGAGACGGCGCAGACGGGAATGGTCGGCGCCTTCACGGCTCAACAGCATACGCATCCACCAGTCGGAAAAACTGCCGGTGGCCTTGTTGTGGGCCGGCCAGGCGTAGCTGCCCTGACGCAGGCGCTGGTCGCGCAGCAGGTGGTTAACCTCATCGTAGCGCAACACGGCAATGCCGTAGGGGGTGCGGGCGCACCAGCTTTTTTCCCTGGCCGCGATCACTTCGGGCGAGCGCATGGAAAAGGCGGGATCGGCGACATCCAGGTAAGGGATATTCTCGAGGGTGCTCTGGGGACAGGAAAGCATGGACTACCTCCGTATATATGCGGCCTTGATCTTCCGTTCAGGCGTGCCGTGTTCGTTTGTGACCCATCGTCACAAATCATGGGTATGACAGGGCGGTGCATGGCGCGGCCCAAGTGACAATAAAGTTAAAATATGGTTTTATATTTTTCAAGCGCGATTTTAGTGATAACGATCGTTTTTGTGGTTTATCCGGGTATTTATTACCGGGGTGATAACGGAATAAAGACGTGCATTGATCGGGATGATTGGAAAACTCGACGACTTAAGATATGGTTTAGAATGATTTTGGTTGATAAGGATGATTGCCATGACTATTCGCCGTGCCGTTGCGCTGATTCATGCGAAGACGGATCTTGTCGGCAGCCTGCCGGACGCCTTGCTGGAGCTGGGCATCACCCTGGATGTGGTCTGTATCGAGGGAGCATTGCCGGATCCGGAGACCCTGGAGCTGCTGTTTGTGATGGGCAGTATTGATGCGGCTTATGACGACAGCCTGCCCTGGTTGCAAAAAGAAATCACCTGGCTGCGGCAGGTGATCGACAGGGGCGTCCCCGTACTGGGGATCTGCTTTGGCAGCCAGTTGCTGGCCCGGGTGCTGGGGGGCGGGGTGGCGCGCAACCACACACCGGAAATTGGCTGGTGCCATATCGAGACGCCGACCGATGATTGGGTTCATGCGGGGCCTTGGCTAAATTTCCATTTCGATGCCTTCACGGCGCCGCCCACGGCCGCGCTGCTGGGGCGTACCGAGCTGGCCCAGCAGGTGTTTCGCCAGGAGCGGGTCATGGGCGTCCAGTTCCATCCGGAAATTACGCCAGCCATGTTCGATACCTGGACGGCAAGCTGGCGCCAGACTGAGGAAGGGCGCAGCTTCCTGCAAGAGGTGGGGGATCTGCCCGAACGACTGCGCCGGGAAATCGAGCTGCGGCAGCCGGAAAACCGGGCCAATTTAAAACGGATGCTGCAGGACTTTTTACACTCGCTGGGCGAGCCCTGTGTCGTGACAGAGCGGGGTAATGCGCAGCTATCAGTGAAGCAACAGGCAGATACAAGGGAAGCAAAATGAGCCAGAACACCATAACGGATTGGGAAACACGAGCCCGGCAGCTATGCATAGAGGGTCGCTGCTTTATCAATGGCGAGTACCGGGAGGCGCTGCAGGGTCAGACCTTTGACTGTATCAGCCCCATCGATCAGCGCTTGCTGGCGCGGGTGGCGAGCTGTGAGCAGGAGGATGCCGAGCTGGCAGCCAGCAGTGCCCGGCAGACCTTTGAGTCGGGCATATGGTCGCGGCTGGCGCCGACCCGGCGCAAAGCGGTGATGCTGCGCTTTGCCGATTTGATCGCCGAACATGCCGAGGAGCTGGCGCTGCTGGAAACCCTGGATATGGGCAAGCCCATCAGGGATTCCCTTGCGGTGGATGTGCCGGCCACCGAGCGGGCCATTCGCTGGTCTGCCGAGGCTATCGACAAAATCTACGATGAAGTGGCTGCCACCGCGCATGACGAACTGGGACTGGTCACCCGTGAGCCAGTGGGCGTGGTGGCGGCCATTGTGCCCTGGAACTTCCCGATGATGATGGCCTGCTGGAAGCTGGGCCCGGCCCTGGCGACCGGCAACTCGGTGATCCTCAAACCATCGGAAAAATCCCCGCTCACAGCCATTCGCCTGGCGGCCCTGGCCCTGGAAGCGGGCTTGCCCGCCGGGGTGCTGAATGTGCTGCCCGGTTACGGCCACACAGTGGGCAAGGCTCTGGCCCTGCATATGGACGTGGATACCCTGGTCTTTACCGGCTCCAGCCGGATTGCCAAACAGCTGATGATCTATGCGGGCGAGTCGAACATGAAACGGGTCTGGCTGGAGGCGGGAGGCAAGAGCCCGAACATCGTCTTTGCCGATGCGCCGGATCTGGATGAAGCGGCCCGCTCGGCGGCGGCGGCCATCGCGTTCAACCAGGGAGAAGTCTGCACCGCCGGCTCCCGTCTGCTGGTGGAGGCCCCCATCAAGGATGTGTTTGTTGAGAAAGTGGCGAGCGCCCTGCGGGAATACTGGCAGCCCGGACATCCTCTGGAACTGGAAACCCGGGTCGGCGCCCTGGTGGATCAGGCACAAACCGAGACGGTGCTGGGTTACATTCGCTCTGCCCAGGAAGAAGGCGCCAGGCTGGTGGTGGGGGGCCGGCAGGTGCGACAGGAAAGCGGCGGTTTCTTTGTTGAACCCACCCTGTTTGATCAGGTCACCAGTGACATGCGTATTGCCCGGGAGGAAATATTTGGCCCTGTGTTGTCGGTGATGACCTTTGAAAGTTTTGAGGACGCCATTGCCATCGCCAATGACACCATTTATGGCCTGGCGGCCGCGGTATGGACCCGGGACTTGTCCAAAGCGCACCTGGCCGGCAAGGCCTTGCGGGCCGGTAGCGTCTGGATCAACCAGTACGATGGCGGCGACATGACGGCACCTTTTGGGGGCTTCAAGCAGTCGGGTAATGGCCGAGACAAATCCCTGCACGCCTTTGACAAGTACACCGAGCTGAAGGCTACCTGGATCAAGCTGTAAACACCGGCAGTTCAATGAGCATAATAAAAGCACCCTTGGGTGCTTTTATTATAATGGCGGTCGCTTTCGGTTATTTCGGCAGCACCAGAATGGCACGGAAGTCATTGACGTTGGTGCGGGTCGGACCGGTTTCCACCAGGGCTTCCAGCTGGGAGAAGAAACCGTAGCTGTCGTTGTTGGCCAGGTAGTCTTCGGCTTTCAGGCCGGCGGCTTCCGCTCGTGCGAACAGCTCGGGAGTGATCAGGGCGCCGGCGTTGTCTTCCACGCCGTCAATGCCGTCGGTGTCGGCGGCCAGGGCATACACGCCGGCCTGACCCTTGAGCTCGTTGAACAGGCTGAGCATGAATTCGCTGTTGCGGCCGCCCCGGCCGTTGCCCTTGATGGTGACCGTGGTTTCACCGCCGGACAGGATCACGCAGGGCGCCTGTACGGGCTGGCCGCACTTGAGGATCTGCTTGGCGATGGCGGCGTGTACCTTGGCCACTTCCCGGGACTCACCCTCAATGCAGTCACCCAGCACCAGCGGCGCCAGGCCCTTGGAGCGGGCCAGGTGGGCGGCGGCGTCCAGGGCATCCTGAGGGGTGGCGATCATGTGGAACTCGGCCTTGCTCAGGCGCTCGTCACCGGGCTTGACGGTTTCGGACTCGGGGCTTTCCAGCCAGGCACGCACGTGGGCACCCACTTCGATGCCGTAGCTGTCGAGAATGGCCAGGGCCTGGGCGGAGGTGGTTGGATCCGCCACGGTCGGACCGGACGCGATCACGGTGGCTTCGTCGCCGGGCACGTCGGAGATACCCAGGGCAATCAGGCGGGCCGGATAGGCGGCGGCGGCCAGGCGGCCACCCTTGATGCCGGACAGGTGCTTGCGCACGCAGTTCATTTCATCAATGGCGGCGCCGGACTTGAGCAGGGCCTTGTTGATGGCCTGCTTGTCGGACAGGGTCAGGCCCGGGGCCGGCAGGCTCAGGAGGGAAGAACCACCGCCGGACAACAGGCAGATCACCAGATCGTCTTCACCCAGGCCTTGCACCAGCTCGAGAATGCGGCGGCCCACGCGCTCACCGGCATCATCCGGCACCGGGTGGGCGGCTTCAATCACCTCAATGCGCTCACAGGGGGCGCCGTGGTCGTAGCGGGTGACCACCACGCCGGACAGTTCCCCTTCCCAGATGGCGTCCAGCTCGGCGGCCATGGAGGCGGCGGCCTTGCCGGCACCGATAACAACGGCTTTTTGACGAGTATCCTTGGGCAGGTATTCGGCCAAGTTACCCTTGGGCAGGGCGGCGGCCACGGCGCTGTCGAATAACTGCTGTAACAACTCCTTGGGTTGGATATCCATTGCAAATACTCCTGAAAAAACGGCTGTCTTGGTGCTGTTGTTGATTCAAAACGGGGTGGGGCAGAACGACCGGCGACCAGTGTCTAACACAAAGCCCCCTGAGTGAAAGTCATCTTTTCACCGACGTTCGCCCCGAGGTGTCCCGAACGGCGGCTGAAGCCTCAACGCCGCCGTTCGGTTCAGGACTTACTCGCCCCGAATGTTGTGGTTGGCCAGGTGCTCCAGCGCCTTGACCATGCCGGAGTGATCCCAGCCGGCACCGCCCAGGGCGTTACAGGTGTTGAACAGCTCCTGTGCGCCGGCGGTGTTGGGCAGGGAAACGCCCAGCTCGCGGGCACCGCTCAGGGCCAGGTTCAGATCCTTCTGGTGCAGGGCGATACGGAAGCCCGGATCGAAGGTGCCTTTTACCATGCGCTCACCGTGCACTTCCAGGATCTTGGAAGAGGCGAAGCCACCCATCAGGGCTTCACGTACCTTGGCCGGATCGGCGCCTGCCTTGGAGGCAAACACCAGGGCTTCGGCAACGGCTTCAATGTTCAGGGCCACGATGATCTGGTTGGCCACCTTGGTGGTCTGGCCGTCACCGTTACCGCCTACCAGGGTGATGTTCTTGCCCATGATGTCGAACAGCGGCTTGATCTTGTCAAACACGGCCTGTTCACCGCCTACCATGATGGTCAGGGTGGCATTGATGGCGCCTACTTCACCGCCGGAGACCGGGGCATCCAGGAAGTCGGCACCGGTTTCGTTAACACGCTTGGCGATTTCCTTGGTGGCGATGGGAGAGATGGAAGACATGTCCACCACTACCTTGCCGGCAGACAGGCCCAGGGCCGCGCCGTTTTCACCGAACAGTACGGCCTCAACCTGCGGGGTGTTGGGTACCATGGTGATGATCACGTCGGCGGCTTCGGCCACGGCCTTGGGGTTGGCCAGGGCGATACCGTTGTCACCCAGCAGTTCTTCCGGGGCTTTGTTGTAGTGCTCGGAGAAGTACAGGGTGTGACCGGCTTTTTGCAGGTTCTGAGCCATGGGCTTGCCCATGATACCGGTGCCAATAAAACCAATTTTCATGTTCGTTATCCTTTTGTCTGAAGACGCCGGCGTACCGGCCTCGTGGAAAACCGAATTGAGTGAAAAACCTCAGACCACGCCGTGGGTCTTGAGCCAGCCCAGGCCGGCTTCGGTGGTGGTGGCCGGCTTGTACTCGGCACCGATCCAGCCGTCGTAGCCCACCTTGTCCAGGAAGGCGAAGATGTTGTGGTAGTTCAGTTCGCCGGTGCCCGGCTCGTGACGACCCGGGTTATCAGCCAGCTGAATGTGGTTGATAATGCTCAGGTTCTTCTCCATGGTCGGGATGATGTCCCCTTCCATGATCTGCATGTGGTAGATGTCATACTGGAAGGCCAGATTGTCGGAGCCCACCTTCTCGATGATATCCAGCGCCTGCTGAGTGTTGTTCAGGAAGAAGCCGGGAATGTCGCGGGTGTTGATGGCCTCGGCGATCAGCTTGATGCCGGCATCCTTCAGTTTGTCGGCGGCGTACTTGAGGTTGGCCACGAAGGTCGCTTCCGCTTCTTCGTAAGCCACACCGGCAGGCTGAATACCGGCCAGACAGTTCACCTGGGTGTTGCCCAGTACCTTGGCGTATTCGATGGCCTTGTCGACGCCGGCCTTGAATTCTTCAACCCGATCCGGGTGACAGGCGATACCGCGCTCGCCACCGTTCCAGTCACCGGCGGGCAGGTTGAACAGTACCTGGGTCAGGCCGTTGGCCTCAAGCCTTGCCTTGATGTCGCCGGCGGCGAAATCATAGGGAAACAGGTATTCAACACCCTTGAAGCCGGCCTTGGCGGCGGCGTCGAAACGATCCAGGAAGTCGACTTCGGTAAACAGCATCGACAGGTTGGCAGCTAATTTCGGCATTGCGATGTCCTTTGTTCAGTTGGGGGCAAAGTCAGGATGGGGCCCGTGAGCCCCATCGCTGTCATCAATCAGTCCAGCAGAGAGATGGCGGTGGGGGCGTCTTCACCCTTTTCGGCCAGCTCTTCGAACTCGTTGACGGCGTCGATTTCAACACCCATGGAGATGTTGGTGACGCGCTCCAGAATCACTTCAACCACTACCGGTACGGAGTGCTCGGCCATCAGCTTCTTGGCTTCTTCAAAGGCGGGAGCAATGTCTTCCGGCTTGAATACGCGGATAGCTTTACAGCCCAGGCCTTCAACCACGGCCTTGTGGTCAACACCGTACTCGCCCAGCTCCGGCGCGTTGATGTTTTCAAAGGACAGCTGTACGCAGTAGTCCATGTCGAAGCCGCGCTGAGACTGACGGATCAGGCCCAGGTAGGAGTTGTTCACCAGCACGTGAATGTAGGGCAGTTTGAACTGGGCACCTACGGCCAGCTCCTCGATCATGAACTGGAAGTCGTAGTCACCGGACAGGGCAACCACGTTGCGGCCCGGCTCGGCGGCACATACGCCCAGGGCGGCCGGAATGGTCCAACCCAGAGGGCCAGCCTGACCACAGTTGATCCAGTTACGCTCTTTGTACACGTGCAGGAACTGGGCGGCAGCGATCTGGGACAGACCGATAGTGGACACGTAGGTGGTGTCGCGGCCGAAGGCCTTGTTCATTTCTTCGTATACACGCTGCGGCTTAACCGGAGTGTTGTCGAAGTGGGTCTTGCGCTGCAGGGTGCGCTTGCGCTCCTGACACTCGGCAACCCAGGCGCCACGGTCTTTCAGTTTACCGGCCGCTTTCCACTCTTTGGCGACTTCAACGAACAGTTCCAGAGCGGCTTTGGCGTCGGACACGATGCCCAGGTCCGGACCGAATACACGACCGATCTGAGTGGGTTCGATGTCAACGTGAACGAACTTACGACCCTTGGTGTAAACCTCTACGGAACCGGTGTGACGGTTGGCCCAACGGTTACCTACACCCAGTACGAAGTCGGAAGCCAGCAGGTTGGCGTTACCGTAGCGGTGAGAGGTCTGCAGACCGCACATACCCGCCATCAGGCCGTGGTCGTCGGGAATGGTGCCCCAGCCCATCAGGGTCGGGATAACCGGCACGTTCAGCACTTCGGCGAACTCGGTCAGCAGGGCAGCAGCGTCGGCGTTGATAACACCACCACCGGAAACCAGCAGCGGCTTGTCGGCGGCGTTCAGCATGGTCAGGGCCTTTTCAACCTGAATGCGGGTCGCGGCCGGCTTGTAGGGAGTCATCGGCTGGTAGGCTTCCGGATCGAACTCGATCTCGGCCATTTGCACGTCGAACGGCAGGTCGATCAGCACGGGGCCGGGACGACCGGAGCGCATGATGTGGAAGGCCTGTTGGAACACACCGGGAACCTGGCCCGGCTCCAGTACGGTGGTGGCCCACTTGGCAACCGGCTTGGCGATGGACTCGATGTCTACGGCCTGGAAGTCTTCCTTGTGCATACGGGCACGCGGCGCCTGGCCGGTGATGCACAGAATCGGAATGGAGTCGGCGGAAGCGGAATACAGGCCGGTGATCATGTCGGTGCCGGCAGGGCCGGAAGTACCGATACACACACCAATGTTGCCCGGGTTGGCACGGGTGTAGCCTTCGGCCATGTGAGACGCGCCTTCAACGTGGCGGGCCAGTACGTGGCTGATGGAGCCGAGACCCTTGAGCGCGGCGTAGAAGGGGTTGATGGCGGCGCCGGGAACGCCAAAGGCTTTGGTGACACCTTCCAGCTCCAGGATTTTAGCGGCCGCTTCGATTGCTTTCATTTTAGCCATGATGTGTATCCATTCATCTGAGGTGCTCTCGGCACCGTGTTGTTGTACGTCATAAGTAATGCAGTGGTGCGCAGACCGGCCTGGTGAGGACCCTTAACATCTACGCAACCCATACTCTGATGATACGAAAAAAAATGTGACGATCAACAAGTTTTGGAAATGATTTTTATAATGTGGAAATGATGGCTGGTGGGGTAATCGTGATGCATTGGTCAGGAAAGATCACAAGATGTTGTTTTTAATGGTATCAGATCGATTTTTATGAGGCGGATGTCGACATGTCGGTTTTTGTTTCTTTTTTTGGAATCGCTTTCCTTCTTTATAAGGAAGACGATCCGGCATCGCTTGAAACCTACAAATGCTTAACAAGGCTTACTGTGTGGCAAGTATAGTACAAACTAGTAGTGATATTGTGTTCATTTAATCAAAACAAAGCGGCCGGCATATTGCACCGCAATGACCAGGTGCCGTCGGCGGACCCGAATGGTCACAAGGTCAGAACTCATGGGCTTGAAGAGGGGAATGATGAAGGTGATATGAATTTTTTGCGGCGCACAAAAT
The DNA here is from genome assembly GCF_002242685.1 of Oceanimonas doudoroffii. Lineage (NCBI taxonomy): Bacteria > Pseudomonadati > Pseudomonadota > Gammaproteobacteria > Aeromonadales > Aeromonadaceae > Oceanimonas > Oceanimonas doudoroffii. Next base: position 113,689 of record NZ_NBIM01000003.1, on the reverse strand, counting down.
ATTCCTTGAAAAAGTTTTTTGTGCGGTGCAATAATAATCCTGCGCGCCAAATCCGGTTCAGAGGTAAAGGGGTTTGCTGGCGTGCCGGGCCACGGGCCCCATACCCATTCATCAGGAGACGCCAACTATGTCATGGTTTGATATTGCCAAACTGCAGAAAGCACAACAGGACAACCTGGCCCTGGTCCAGGGCCTCGGTACCAGCCTGCTGGCCGGTGCGGAAAAGCTGGGTCAGCTGCAGCTGAAGGCGCTGACCGAGCTCAGCACCGCCCAGTTCGACTACGCCGGCAAGCTGCTGGCCGTGCGCGATGCCAAGAGCCTGGCCGAGCTGAACCACACCGTATTCGGTCCCAGCGCCCTGCTGGAGCGCCAGCTGGACTTCAACCGCGAAGTCTTCTCCCTGCTGGCCGACGCCCAGCAGCAGCTCGGTAACTACGGCGAGCAGCAGTGGGCCGCCGGCAGCAAGCAGGTTGACGAGTGGGTTGAGCAGTTCGCCGCCCACGCCCCGGCCGGCTCCGAATCTGCCGTGAGCGCCATCAAGCAGGCGGTGAGCCAGGCCAATGAGGCCCGTGAAGGCGCCCAGAAGGCCGCCAAAGACGCCGCCGAGATCGCCGACAAGGTGATCAAGCAGGCCGCCGAGCAGTCCGAAAAGGCCGCCCGTCAGGTAGCCGAAGCTACCGAAAAGGGCATCAGCGCCGTGACCGCCGCTGCCGCCAACAACGGCTCCACCGCTAAAAACAGCCGTGCTGCCGCTGCCAAGGCAAACTGAGACTAATACCAATAAACAGAGCTGTTATCTCGCTTGGACGGCAGGGGGAAACCCCGCCGTCTTTTTGTGTTTGTGAGCCTGCGTATCGCATCTGGTATGATGACTGGGTTTCTAGACACGACGAACAGGACAACCAATGCAAATCGCAAACGATACCGTGGTGCAGTTCAACTACACCCTGAAAGACGAGCAGGGCGAGGTGATGGACACCAACGAAGGCAAGGCCCCCCTGGCCTACCTGCACGGTCACAACAACATGCTGGAAGGGCTGGAAAAGGCGCTGGACGGCAAGAGCGAAGGCGACAGCTTCAGCGTGACCCTGGCGCCGGCCGATGCCTATGGTGAGCGGGACGAAAGCCTGATCCAGCGTATTTCCGTGCGCCATCTGCAGGGTGCCAAGCGCTGGGAGCCGGGCATGGTGGCCATGGTGCATACCGAGAATGGCCCGCGCCAGGTGGTGGTGGTCAAGGTGGGTCGTTTTATGGCCGACGTGGATCTCAACCACCTGCTGGCCGGCCGCACCCTGACTTTTGATCTGGACGTGGTATCGGTACGTGCCGCCACCGAGGAAGAGCTGGAGCACGGCCACGCCCACGGCGAAGGCGGTCATCAGCACTGAGCTGGTTTATGGAGCGCGGGCGGCTCGCCCGTGCTCCACTAACGCCATGCAAGTTTGTCGGTTGCTGATGAGCGAAGCGAATCGCAACACGAAGGCGGCTGTGGAATGTTGGAATTCGCGGGGCTAATTCCAACCTACCTGATCGGCGTGCTTTCCAGGACGGCGGGGAGTTACTCCTCGCCGTCTTTTTTGTCCTTGTCGTTTTGCTCCGGGCCGCCACCGAGGCCACCGAACAGGCCAAACATGTTCTGGGTGTTGAGGTAGAGCTGGCGGGACTGTTCCACATACTGGCGCATCATTTCCTGCATCATGGGTACCTGACCCTGCATGAAATCGGTCCATGCCTTGGTGGACTGCATGCCGGCCTGGGTCTGTACCTCTATCATCGACTGAATGCTTTCATCCAGATAGCTGCCCAGCACCCCCTGAAAGGGGCCGTAAAAGCGAATGATGTTTTTCAGCATGTCACTGGAGAAAATGGGGTCGCCACCGCTTTCCGCTTCCTGAATGATCTGCAGCAGAATGCTGCGGGTAATGTCCTCGCCGGTTTTGGCGTCCACCACCTGAAAGGGCTCTTCTTCCTGCACCAGCCGGCGAATGTCAGCCAGGGTCACGTGACTGCTGGTGTGGCTGTCGTACAGGCGGCGGTTGGGGTATTTTTTGATGGTGCGAAGACTGTCCTGGGATTTTGACATGCGACACTGGCCCTGAAAAAGATTAACCGCCAGTGTATCCCAATCGTGCAGGTCGCTCAATTTAACGGCGGGGCCGGGCGGCCCCGCCGGGACGATTACAGCCAGGTCAGCGTCAGCCCATCCCGCACCGCAAAACGATCGAAGTGGGACCTGACCGTCTCGGCCACGGCTGCCAGATCGGCCTCATTGTCCGCCGTGCAGCACACCGCCAGTTGGGTGTCGGTGGCGTTCAGCTCGCAGCGGCCCATGGCAAACTGCACATGACCCTGCTGCCCCTGCCACTCGGCCTCCACCTTTTGTGCGAAGTGAATGCAGAGTTTCTTGAGGTAACCCAGCCCGTTGGGGGTGTCGATAACTGCTGAACAATCAGCCATGGTGTTCTCCTTGATGAGTTGAATGAGGTAGCGCCTGGTCGCACAGCACGATGGGCAGGCCGCGGGAGCAGGTTTCCACTCGGCCTTCCACGCCGTAGGCGGCGCGCAGCACCGCCGGGGTCAGCACTTCCCGGGCCGGCCCCTCCGCCAGCAGCCGGCCGTCGCCCAGTACCCAGAGCTGGTCGCAAAAACGCAGCGCCAGGTTGATGTCGTGAATGGCCACCAGCGACAGCGTGCCCCGCTCGCGGCTGAACTGCTGCACGCATTGCAGCACGTTCAGCTGCCAGTGCAGATCCAGGGCGCTGGTGGGCTCGTCCAGCAGCAGCATCTCGGGTTGGCGAACCAGCACCTGGGCCAGGCCAATCATCTGGCGCTGGCCGCCGGAGAGTTGATCCAGCCGGCGCAGGGCCAGCTCGCGAATCCCCAGCCGGTCAAATACTCGCTCCATGTTCTGCTCCAGCTGCGCCTTGTCCAGACCACCGTGCACCGCCCGGCAGGCGCTGAACACGGTCTCGTAGGCGAGCAACGAGCTGGCTTGAGGCAGGCTCTGGGGCAGATAGCCCAGCGTGCGGGCACGGCGGCGGAAGTCCAGCGGCGCCCCGTTGAACAGCACTCGGCCATCGCTCGGCAGCAGTCCGGCAATGGTCTTCAGCAGGGTTGACTTGCCGGCGCCATTACGGCCGATCACCCCCACCAGGGTGCCCGGGGCGACCGGCCGTGGACTCAGGCCGTTCAGCACCGGGCGGCGGGCGTAGCCGACCCTGAGGTTCTCAATGTGCAGTGTCATTTATTGCTCCCGTCCGCGGCCAATGATAAGGGCGATAAACAACGGAATACCCACCAGGGCGGTCACCATGCCCACCGGCAGCAGAATGCCCGGCACCAGGGTCTTGCTGGCAATGGAGGCCAATGACAGCAGCAGGGCGCCGGCCAGGGCGCTGCCGGGCAGCAGCAGGCGATGATCTTCTCCCAGCAGCAGGCGGGCGATATGGGGGCCGACCAGGCCGATAAAGCCGATTTCGCCGACAAAGGCCATGGCGGTGGCGGTGAGCAGGCTGACCCGCAGCAGCACCAGCAACCGCAGCCGCTCCACGCGAATGCCCAGGCTGCGGGCCTGCTCCTCGCCGCTGCGCAGCGTGGTCATGGCCCAGGCCTGACGCAGGGAAAACGGCAGGCAAAAGGTCAGCACCAGGGCCACCACGGCCACCTGCTGCAGCTCGGCCCGGGCCAGGCTGCCCATGGTCCAGAACACGATTTGCTGCAGGGCATCAAAGTCGGCCACAAACTGCAGCAGCCCCACCAGGGCGTTAAAGCCAAACAGCAGCGCAATGCCAAACAGCACCACGGTATGCACGCCGGCACCAAAGCGGCGCGACAGCAGCAAAATCAGCAGGGCGGCGCCGGCGGCAAACACAAAGGCCATCAGCGGCAGGGTCAGGGCCGCGCCCAGTCCGGGCAGGCTGAGCTTGAACACGATGGCCACGGCGGCACCCAGGGTGGCGGCGGCGCCTACTCCCAGGGTGTAAGGGCTGGCCAGGGGGTTGTTCAGTGCGGTCTGCATCTCGGCGCCGGCCAGCCCCAGGCTGGCCCCCACCACCAGCGCCATCAGGGCGTAGGGCAGGCGCACCTCGTGAATAATGACCCGGGTGCCGGCGTCCAGGCTGTCGGGGTGCAGCAGGCCGTTCAGTACCGCCATGGGCCCCAGGGGCGCCGGACCGGTGGCGATGTCCCAGACAAACGACATCGCCAGTGCCACGGCCAGCCCCAGCAGCAGGGTCAGCCGGCGCCAGATAAAGCGGCGGTAGGCCTGGGCCAGTCCCGATGCGGCGGTTGCCTTGCCGGCGTCCAGTACGGTGTCGTTCATATCAGCCTCCGATCCAGTAGGTGCCGTTCAGGGGCACCGGCTGAAAACGCTGATACAACGTGGTCAGGGTGTGTTGCGGATCCAGCTCGGCAAAGGTATCCGGATAAAGCCAGCGGGCAAAGGCCTGCACCGCCACCACATTGAGGGGCGAATTGTAAAAGTGATGCCAGATGGCAAAGGCGCGGTGTTGCTGCACCGCCTGCAACTGGGCCAGCCCGGCATGGCTCAGGGCATGGCGCAGGCTGGCCTCGGCCTGCGCCGGCGCCACGCCGGCCCCCAGGGCGATAATGCCCGGGTGGCTTTCAAGGGTATCGGTCGATCCCACGGCGGTGGCAATGTAGATATCCGGCTGCTCCAGCAGCAGGTATTCCAGGTTGTAGATGCCGGATACTCCGGGCACCCGCTCGGTGGCGATGTTGTCGGCGTTCAGCAGGGTCAGAAAGCGGCCCAGCATGCCGTTGGTCATGGTTTCGCAGCAGGCGTCCTGCAGGCCCACCCGGCTGTGCAGAAATACGCTGGGCACATCCTCGGGGTTCAGGGTGTTCAGTCCGGCCTGCACGCGATCCAGTTCCTGCCGGTAAAAGTCGATAAAGGCGTTGGCTTCGGCGTCACGGTCGAGGGCTCGGCCCAGCAGCGTCATGCTTTGCAGGGTGTGGCTCAGGGGATCCTGGCGAAAGTCGATAAACAACACGGTCACACCGGCCCGTTCCAGCCGGCCGACCAGCGATTCGTCTCGGGCAGAAGGGCCGTGGCCTTCGATGCCGAACACCGCCAGGTTGGCACCCAGGCCCAGGGCTTGTTCAATGCTGAAACTGTCAGCGGTACTGCGCCCAAGGCGGGGCACGGTTTTCAGCTTGGGAAAGGCCTCGGCATACTGGCGATAACCGGCCGGATCCGCCAGTTCAAAGTCGGGCATGATACCCGCCAGTCTGTCGGTAAGCCGTTGCCCTTCGAGAATGGCCAGGGCCGGCAGAAAGCGGCCTTCCCCCAAAATGATGCCGGTCACTTGCTCGGGTAGCTCGACCTCGCGCCCGGCCATATCGGTCACGGTCTCGGCCGAGGCCGGTAGGGCGAACAGCAGAAACAATAAGGCGCCGACGGTGCGGCGCAGGAAAGTGTTATTTTGAATAAGAAGTGTAATCATTGCTCTTTCTCGTTCTTGTAAACGCAAAAGGGGGCCGAAGCCCCCTGAATCATCAGAACTTGTAGCTGGCACTGACGCGAATATCACGTCCGGCCTCATAAGGGCCGACGACCATCCAACCAAAAGAGGTGAAGTCAGCCACACTGGCGTGATCCCGGTATTGCTTGTCGAACAGGTTCTGCACGGTCAGGTTCAGGGTCAGGGTGTCCTGGCCCAGCGGCAGCCATTCGACATAGACGTCATGCACCGCATAGCCGGGTTTGCTAACGTTGCCCGCGCTGGTTTTCAGATCGTCAAGGCCCTCTACAAACTGGCCGCTCCACCCAATGGTGATGGCGTCGTTAACGGCGTAATCCAGGCTGGCCACCCAGGTATCGCCAATGGAGTTGCCCAGGCTATTGTGATCATAACCATTGAGGTCAAGGTCACCCAGATGGGCGTCGTTGTGATGGAAGCTCAGGCCGGCATGCAGCCTGTTCCATTGAGTACCTGCGCTCAGCAAATAGCCTTCGGATTCAAGCACGCCTGCGTTGGTATAGGTTTTGGCGACATCATCGATCACGTCCTTGATACGTGAGCGATATACCTTGCCGGTAAAGTAGAAGGGGCCGGGGTGGTAATCAAAGCCCACTTCGGTATTGCTGGCCTTCTCCGGTTTCAGGTTGGGATCGTTGTCTGCGCCCCAGCTGGGGTGCAGCCGAAAGCTCTCTCGCACCTGCACGCCACGGAATGCCTCGGCATAGCCGGCAAACAGATCCAGATCCTCAATCACCTCGTAGTTCAGGCCCACGTTGGGGCTGAAGCCGTCATCCTTGAATTCCTGCTGGGCATCATCGGTGACTTCATAGCGGTCATAGCGCAGGCCGGCGCTCAGGGTGAGGGCATTGGTAATCTTGAACTCGTCCTGCACATAGAGGCCCAGCACATCGCCTTTATCTTCGTTCTCCGTTTTGTTGTCATCAGGGCCGGAACTGGACGTATCCCGGCGATAGTCGACGCCGTAGGTCAGCTCGTTGCGGGCGAAGCGGCTGGTATTACGCAGATCCAGGCCGGTACTTTGGGTATCCCCGAAGAAGTGACCGGTGCCTTCCTCCACCTTCAGATCGGACTGGGTGTGGTAAAGGGTGGTTTCAATATCCACCAGTTCATCGGCGGGGTTCCACTCATGGTTCAGGGTAATGGTCTGTCTTTCCAGTTCCATGGGGCGGAAGTCGTTTCTGGGTGCGCGCTGAACCCATTGCGGGCGCATTGCCGGCGTGCCCTCCTCGGTGCGGCGCTCATAACTCAGGCGCAGGGTCTGGGTGTCGGTGAGGTGGCCCACGACCTTGGCAAAGCCCACCTGCTGACGGCTATTGGAGCCGGCAATGTCGTCGCCGTTACCGTTCTCCAGAACGTCGTGATCCTTGTGAATAAAGGACGCCATGGCGCTCCAGTCATCGGTCATTCGGCCATAGAGGGTGGTGGATGTCTTGTAGCCGTCGCCATTGCTGAAGTAGCCGGCCTTGACCAGGGCACCAAAGTCCTGACCCTCGCGCAGCAGATCGATGGGATCCTTGGTCTCAAAGCGCAATGCACCGCCCAGGGCGCCGGCGCCGGAGGTGGCCTTGCCGGCACCGGCTTCCACCTCCACCCGCTTGAGCAGCTCGGGCTCGATGGAGATACGGCCGTTATGGTGGAATGCCTGACCACCCTGCACCGCACCGTCGATGCTGACGTTTTGCTTGGTGTCTTCAATGCCACGGGTATACAGCTTCTGCGCAAAGCCGACCGAGCCACCCACGGTCACCTCGGGTTGCTGGCGAAACACGTCTTCCAGATCATTGGCCTGACGACGCTCCAGTTCCTTTGCCTCCACCACGCTGACGTTGTGATCAAGGCGGGAGTCGGTTACGACCACGGAGTCGAGCTGGGTTATTTCTTCAGCGGCCAGGGGAGCGGAAATAATGCTCGCAATGGCAAGAGCCAGCAGGCTGGGCCGGCCGGGTATGGGGTGGCTGCTACGCACTGTGTCTACCTCATTAAACAAGAATTATTATCATATAAACTAGCAGGCGTATTCTTGTTCGATAAGTCGGCAAAGTGAACCGATTTTACAACCGTTACATTTTGTTGAAGGTGGTCGCCTTATTCGGGTCCCTGCTGCGGCAGCAGAATGCACATTCGCAGGCCGCCCTCAAGGCGGTTGCTCGCGGTGATTCGGCCGCCGGCCGCCTCCAGCTGCCGCCGGGCCAGCGCCAGCCCCAGGCCAAAGCTGCTGGTTTCGCTGCGGCGGGCGGCGTCCAGGCGAAAGAAAGGCTGAAAAATACGATCGAGGTGCTCGTCAGGTACGCCCGGCCCCTGGTCGTCAATGGTCAGGCAATAGCCCGAGTCCAGGTTGGTCAGGGTGATGGCCACCTCGCGACCCGGCGGGGTGTGGTCAAGGGCGTTGCGCAGCACGTTTTCAATGGCCTGGCCCAGGGCACGTTGGCTGCTGTTGGCCAGGGGAGCGTCATCGGGCAGGCTCGCTCGAATGCGATGGTGTGGAAACTCAAAACGGGCATCGTCCAGCAGGCTGTCGAGCAGGTCGGTCAGGTCAAAGTCGTCGCCGTTCAGCCTGGGTCGCTCGTTTTCAAGCCAGGCCAGGGTCAGGGTGTCTTCCGCCAACTGCCGCATCAGGGCGCCGTCGCGGCGAATCCGGGTCAGCACCGTGGTGACGTCGGCGGTCTGCTCGGCGCGGTCTACCGCCATTTCAATGCGGGTGAGGGGCGTGCGCAACTCGTGGGACAGATCGGCAATCAGGTGGCGTTGGGACTGGATCAGCCCCTCGGTACGTGCGGCCATATGATCAAAGGTCTCGGCCAGCCGCGCCAGCTCGTCATTGCGTTTGCCCAGCGAAGCCCGCACTCGCACCCTGTGCTCGCCTTCGCTGAAGCGGCGGGTGGCCTTTTCCAGCTGGCGCAGGGGCTGCATCAGATGGCGATAAAGCACCAGGCTCAGCAGCACCAGCAGCAGCAGCGGCAGCGCCAGTTGCAGCAGCACGCGAGTGTGGGGCTGATACCCTCCCGGGCGCATGCGTTGAGGCAGCTGGATCAGGAAATGGGTATGACCACTGGCAAAGGTGACTTCCATGATGGGGTTTTCGGTAAAGTAGAGATGGATCATCCAGTCCACGCTGCGGCCCAGGCGAAAACCGTCCTGAAAGCGCTGGTTGATCACGCTGTTGGCTACCGGCTCCAGGTGGGAATGGAGCACCGCCGCCCAGGTTTGCTCCCGGCGTTGCAGTTCCGCCAGCCAGCGCGCCAGGGCCGCTTCGTCGCCGGCATTGTACAGTCGCTCTGCCTCGGCGCCGTAGTCCAGCAAGGTCTGGCGGTGCTTCCGATCGATGTGGCTCATGCTGGTCTCGGTGTGTTCCATCAGATAGTTGAGCAGCGAGAACAGCGCCACCGTGCCCACGGCGATGGTGGCGCACAGTTTCCACAATAGCCGGCGGTTCATTTAAACAGATATCCGGTGCCGTGCACCGTTTGCAGGCAGGCGCCACCCATGCCGGCCTCGTCCAGCTTGCGCCGTACTCGACTCAGGTGCATGTCCAGGCTGCGGTCATAGCGGCTGAATTCCCGCTCCAACACCTGCTGATACAGAAACGGTTTGCTCAGCACCTCCCCCCGGTTTTGCACCAGGGTCCAGAGCAGTTTGAACTGTATGGGAGTCAGATCCAGCGAGACCTGGCGAAATCCGGCCTGCTGCCGGCGACGATCCAGCCACAGCTCGTCGTGGGTCAGTTGCGTCAGATCGGCCGAAGGAGTCATGCGGCCGCGGGCGCGGCGCAGCAGGGCCTCAATGCGCAGCACCAGTTCGGTAAAGCTGAAGGGCTTGGCCAGGTAGTCGTCGGCACCCTGGCTGAAGCCCTGAATACGTTCTTCTTCCGCGCCGCAGGCGGTGAGCATGATCACCGGAGTGTGCAGGCTCTGGCGCAGCAGCTTGAGCAGGGAAAACCCGTCCCTCACCGGCAGCAGCACGTCGAGCAGGATCAGCTCAACGGACGGATCCAGGGCGGCCAGTAGTCCCTGCTCGCCATCAAAACACTGGCTGACCTGATAGCCATGACCCTGCAACAGCTCGGCCAGTTGATCGTTAAGGGCGCGGTCGTCTTCAATCACAAGAATGCGGGCGGCGTGTTCCATGACGTGTTCTCGTTGAATCCATTGGGTGAGAATGAGTTTCAATATGATATTTACTTGTTGTCAGGAAATAAACCGCCGCCTAAGGCCGGGCATAAAAAAGCCGGGGCAGGCCCCGGCCGAACAATGCAGTATGGTTGCCGCAGCCGGGTGGCACATTCTCGGCCGCCGTCGGGGTCGCCCAGCCGGTCATTCAGGCCAGGACAATAAGAGGCAGTGGCATTACTGGCCCCGACTAGTGGGTTATTTCCTGAGGCTGAACCAGTCTCAGGTAGTCTTTCATCGGCAGGCTAAACAGCTCACGGTAACTGCCGGCACTGAAGACGATCTCTTCCTGCCGGGCGAGCTCGGTGTCTAGATACACCGGCATGTCATACAGGTTACCGAAGGGAGGCAGGGCACCCACTTCACAGTCGGGAAACTGTTCCCGAAAGTGGTTTTCATGCAGCAAGGTTGCTTCCTGCACCGACAGGGAACGGGCCAGGCTGTCGGGATGGATTATCTTGGGGGCGGGCACCACCACCATTGCCATTCGGCCATCCAGCGTCATGATCACGACCTTGGCCATCATCCTGCCCGGTATATGGGCGGTTTCCGCCACTTCCTGAGCGGTAAACGCCGGCGAGTGACTAATGACCCGGTATTTGACTTCCTGCTGGTCAAGGTATTGCTGCAATCGTTGAGCCGGCATGGTTTGGTCCTCCTCGACAGCTACCGAACGTCGTTTGAAGTATAGGCCATGAGCGGAAGGCGCACGGCGGCCAGAAACGAAAAAGGCCGAGTGTTAATCCGGCCTTTTGTTATTTATATCAGTTGCTTATCTCATTGTGACGAATTCTTCCGCCCCGGTGGGGTGTATGGCCACGCAGGCGTCGAAGTCGGCCTTGGTGGCGCCCATCTTCACCGCCACCGCAAAGCCTTGCAGGATCTCGTCCATGCCAAAGCCGATGCCGTGAATACCCACCACCTTTTCGTTGTCGCCGGCACACACCAGCTTCATTTTGCAGGGCTGGCGGTGTTGAGTCACGGCGGTGTACATGGCGGTAAAGGAAGAGGTGTAGACCTTGACCTGATCGTCGCCGAAGCGCTCGCGGGCTTCCGGCTCGGTCAGGCCCATGGTGCCGATGGGCGGATGGCTGAACACCACGGTGGGCACCAGATCGTAGTCCATCTTCGCCTCGGGCTTGTTGTTGAACAGCCGCTCGGACAACTGGCGGCCGGCCTTGACCGCGACCGGGGTCAGCTCCACGTATCCGATATTGTCGCCCACGGCATACACGCCCTTGGCCGAGGTGTTCTGATATTCATCGACCTTGATGTGGCCCTTGGCATCCAGCTCGACACCGGCGCTGTCCAGGTTGAGCTTGTCGGTCAGCGGGCGGCGGCCGATGGCCCAGATCAGGCAGTCCACGGTGAGTGATTCGCCGTTTTCCAGGGTCAGGGTCAGGCTGCCGTCGGCGTGCTTTTCCACGCTCTGGGGCACGGAATGGGTGTGCAGGGTGGGGCCATCGGCGGCCATCACTTCCACCAGGGTATCGGTCAGCAGCGGATCGAAGTTGCGCAGCGGCGCGTGCTTGCGCACCAGCAGGTGGGTTTCGCTGCCAAGTGAATGCAGTACCCCGGCCAGCTCCACGGCAATGTAGCCGGCGCCCACCACGGCCACCCGCTTCGGTTGCGCGGTCAGCTCAAAGAAGCCATTGGAGTCGATACCGTGCTCGGCGCCGGGAATGTTCGGAATAATGGGCTCGCCGCCGGTGGCGATCAGAATATGGTCGGCGGTATATTGTTCTCCATTCACTTCCACGGTATGCGCGTCCTGGAAGCGGGCAAAGCCTTTGATTACCGTGACCTTGTTATTGCCCAGCACTCGGTCGTAAGACTGGTGAATACGGCCAATGTAGGCCTGGCGGCTCTCCACCAGGGTGCTCCAGTCATGACCTTTTAGCTCCACATCGAAACCGTAGTCGGCGGCATAAAGCTTGATGGCTTCGGCCACCTGGGCGCCGTGCCACATTACCTTCTTGGGCACACAGCCCACGTTGACGCAGGTGCCACCCAGATCTTTGGCCTCGATCAGGGCCACTTTCTTTCCGTACATGGCCGCCCGGTTGGCGGAGGCGATGCCGCCGCTGCCGCCGCCGATGGCGATATAGTCGAAATGCTGTGCCATAAGTTTGCTCCGTGGATGAAGGTTCATTCAAAGCCGTCGGCCGATTGTACCTCAAGTCGTGCCGGCTGGGGTGCTCAACAAATCGCCAGTTCGCCGGCCGTGAGCCGAGTGAGGGCACTAAAGGCTTGAACATTCTTGCCATTATCACCATGTTAGGGAGTATTCCCTCGGCTGCCGAATGCAGCGCGACGGCCAAACAACAAGAGGTAAAGGACCATGACGAATCCGCTTCTCATCATGGACGGCCTGCCGCCGTTCAGCCAAATCAAGCCGGAGCACGTAAGACCGGCCGTGGAGCATGCCATTGCGGATTGCAAAAAGCGGGTGGAAACCGTGCTGGCCCGTCACGAGCAGTTCACCTGGGACAACCTGGTGGCGCCGCTGGAAGAAGTGAACGATCACCTCAGCCGCATCTGGTCGCCGGTCAGTCATCTCAACAGCGTGCTCAACAGCGAGGAGCTGCGCCAGGCCTATGAGTCCTGCCTGCCGCTGCTGTCGGAATACCACACCTGGATGGGTCAGCATCAGGGACTGTTCGAGGCCTATCAAAGCCTGGCCGACCGGGACAGTTTCAAGAAGCTGAGCCTGGCCCAGCAAAAGGAAGTGGCCAACACCCTGCGTGATTTTCGGCTGTCGGGCATCGCCCTTGAAACCGAGCAGAAGCGCCGCTTTGGTGAAATTCAGGCGCGGCTGTCGGAGCTGTCTTCCACCTTTGCCAACCGGGTGCTCGACGCCACCCAGGCCTGGCACAAGCACATCACCGACCAGGCCCGGCTGGCCGGCCTGCCGGAATCGGCCCTGGCCGCCGCCGAGGCCCAGGCCAAAGCCCGCGAGCTGGACGGCTGGGTGTTCACCCTCGACATTCCGTCCTACCTACCGGTGATGATGTATGCCGACGACGCCGAGCTGCGCGAGGAAATGTATTACGCCTTTACCACCCGGGCTTCCGATCAGGGTCCCAATGCCGGCGAGTTTGATAACACCAGAGTGATCGAGGAAACCCTGGCCCTGAAACAGGAGCTGGCCACCCTGCTGGGCTTTGACAATTACGCCCAGGTGTCGCTGGCCACCAAGATGGCGGAAAGCGAGCAGCAGGTGCTGGAATTTCTCGAGCAACTGGCCAGCCGCAGCCACCCACAGGGACAGACCGAGCTGGCCGAGCTCAAGGACTTCGCCGAGGCGCAGTTTGGCGTGAGCGAGCTCAATGCCTGGGATCTGAGCTACTACGGCGAAAAACTCAAGCAGCATAAATACACCATCTCCGACGAGGAGCTGCGGCCCTATTTTCCCGAGAACCGGGTCATTCACGGACTGTTCGAGACCGTCAAGCGGCTGTTCGGCATCAAGGTGGTGGAGCGTTTCGGTGTGGAAGTCTGGCATCCGGACGTGCGCTTCTTCGACATCTTTGATGAAACCGGCGAGCTGCGCGGCAGCTTTTACCTGGATCTCTATGCCCGCGCCAACAAGCGTGGCGGTGCCTGGATGGACGACTGCATTGGCCGTCGCTACCGGGAAGACGGCAGCCTGCAAAAGCCGGTGGCCTACCTCACCTGCAACTTCAACGGCCCGGTGGGCGACAAGCCCGCACTCTTTACCCACAACGAGGTGCTGACCCTGTTCCACGAATTTGGCCATGGCATTCACCATATGCTGACCAAGGTGGACGTGGCCGGGGTGGCCGGCATCAATGGCGTGGCCTGGGACGCGGTGGAGTTGCCCAGCCAGTTCCTGGAAAACTGGTGCTGGCAGCCCGAGGCGCTGGCGTTTATTTCCGGCCATTATGAAACCCATGAGCCACTGCCGGCGGATCTGCTGGAGCGCATGCTGGCGGCGCGCAACTACCATTCGGCGCTGATGATGCTGCGCCAGCTGGAGTTCGCCCTGTTCGACTTCCGTCTGCATATGGATGACAAATGCGCCGAGCCGGGCCGGGTACAGCAGGTGCTGGATGAGGTGCGCAGCCAGGTGGCGGTGCTGACGCCGCCGGCCTTCAACCGCTTTCAGCACGGTTTCTCCCATATTTTCGCCGGTGGCTATGCGGCGGGCTACTACAGTTACAAGTGGGCCGAGGTGCTGTCGAGCGATGCCTTCTCCCGGTTTGAGGAAGAAGGGGTGTTCTCGGCAAAAACCGGGCGCGACTTTCTGCATGCCATTCTGGAACAGGGGGGCTCAAAAGAGCCGATGGAGCTGTTCAGGCAGTTTCGAGGCCGGGAGCCAAACATCGACGCCCTGCTGCGTCACTCGGGCATTTCCGCTTGAGTCCACTCCAAAACAAGGTGGCCCAGGCCACCTTTTTTGATCCATGAGTCAGGGTAGAGGCCGGGCCCGGTTGCAGGCACAATGGGCGGGTATTGGTTAATGAGACACGCTTAATGGAAAACGGGGTTCTATCCTGGTTCAACCTCTGGTGCCTGAGTCAGCTGGTGGAGCAGCGCCTGGCGGATGGCGCCATGCTCTGCCGGCGCCGGGGCACTCGCTGGCAGCCGCTGCTGGCCGCCGGCATGCCGGTGCCGGACAGCCCCCTGTCGGGACTGGATGCTCGCCCCCAACGTCGCCTTACCCGCCGTCAATGTGCCGCCCTGGGCATGGCTTCCGGTCAGTTGTTGTCGCTGGCCGATCTTTACCCGGGTCACGCCTTGTTGCTGTTTCGGCGTCAGCGCCGGGTGCGCTTGTCGCGCAGTGCCTTGCTCGGTTTTTTTGCCACCGTTTTCACCCATCACGACAGGGCCCAGCAGGCGATTTCCCGGTTGGCACTGTTTGAACGGCTGCCGTTGCCGCTGGTACGGCTGACCCTGGATGGCGTGGTGGAATGGAGCAATGCGGCGGTGCGGCGCATTGCCGGCCTTGACGGCCAGATGGCGGGTCGCTCCCTGCGCGAGTTCAGCCTGGGCGGCGACTGGCCCGAGACCCTGCGCCTGTATCGGCGGCTGGCCGACGAGCCGGCCCTGGGCATGGCGGTGGTGGAGAAGCATTACCGCCATCCCGACGGTCGCCTGCTGCTGGGCGAAGTGCAGCTGACCCTGGTGCGCAACCAGCGTGGTGAGCCGATGTGCCTGATGGCGGCGCTGGCCAGCCTGCGCCCGCGGGCGCCCTTTCGTGAAGGGCTGAACGTGCGTTTTATTCCCGCCCCGGAGCAGCCCGAGGGGGTGATGATCTGCGACGGCAACAGCCGTATTCTGGATGTCAGCCCGGCCTTTGAGCGGGTCACCGGTTTTCGAGAAGAAGAGGTGCGGGGCAGCTACCCCTCGTTGCTGCGTTCCGGGCTGCACAGCCGGGAGTTCTACCGGCGCATGAACCAGGCCCTGAACGATCGCGGTTTTTGGCGCGGTGAGGTGTGGAACCGGCGCAAGAGCGGTCAGGTATATCCGGAGCGGTTGCGTATCGGCTCGTTGCGCGGCCCCGGCGGTGCACTGCGTTACGTGGCGGTGTTCAGCGACATGGGCCAGCCCGATGCCACCGAACAGGGAGCGCCGCCGGAGGTCAAGGACAGCCTCACCGGCCTGGCCAACCGTGCCAGCTTTCAGCAGCGGCTGGCCCGGCACTGCCGGCTGAGCGAGTCCTTTGCGTTGTTGATCCTCGACATCAACAACTTTCGCCTGTTCAACAATGCCATGAACCACAAGGTGGGGGATCAGGTGTTGCAGGAGGTGGCCTCGCGGCTGCGGGGTCGGCTGCGCAGCGGCGACTTTCTGGCCCGTATCGGCAGTGACGAGTTCGCCCTGCTGGTGCCGGGTATAGTGCACCACCGCCAGGCGCGCATTTTTGGCCGCCACCTGCTGAGCGCCCTGGCCCGACCGTTGCCCCTGGCGGAGCAGCAGCTTTATGTGGATGCCACGCTGGGGGGGGCGCTCTGGCCCGGGGTAGGGGAGGAAGACGCCGAAAGCCTGTTGCAACACGCCGAACAGGCGCTGTTTGGTGCCAAGCAGAAGAAGGAAGCCCTGGCGCTGTATGACGACCAGCTCAACCGGGCCCAGAGCCGGCGCATGCGGTTGCAGCACGATTTGATGGATGCCATTCACCAGGGCGGCCTGCGGCTGCATTACCAGCCCATAGTGGACACCCAGTCGGGGCGGGTTACCAAGCTGGAGGCGCTGGTGCGCTGGCAACACGAGGAGCTGGGCGCCATTTCGCCGGTGGAGTTTGTGCCGGTGGCCGAGGAAAGCGGCCTGGTGCAGGCCCTGGGAGACTGGGTGCTGAACCGGGCCTGCACCGATCTGCGGCGCCTGCACCAGGCCGGGTATCCGTTGCAGATGGCCATCAACCGCTCCAGCCTGGAGTTCCAGAGCCTGGGGCTGGCGGGGGAGGAATGGCTGGCGATCATCGAACGGCATCAGCTCTCGCCCCGCCACCTGATTTTCGAAATCACCGAGTCGCTGTTTATGCAGGGTAACGAACACCACCTGGAGCGTATCTCGGCCCTGCGGCGGGCCGGCTGTCGTATTGCCATCGACGACTTTGGCACCGGCTTTTCGGCGCTCAACTATTTGCGTGCCTTTCCCATCGATCTGGTGAAAATCGACAAAAGCTTTATCGATCACCTGCCCGGCAATCAAAAAGATGGCTTGCTGCTGGAAGGCATTTTGCGCATTATCGGCGACCTTGGCATGAAGGTGGTGATCGAAGGCATGGAAACACCGGCCCAGGCCACCTACCTGTCGACTCAGCCCTGCCATTTTCTGCAGGGCTATCTGATCGCCAAACCCATGCCCCTTCGTGAACTGCTGGTATTTCTGGAGTCCTATGCCGGACACACTGTATCCACTGCAGATTGAGCTGCAGGACCACTCCCTGGCCGCCGAGGCCGACGGCCTGCGCCATCGCCTGCACGGCGTGACCGCCCCCGCCCCCTTTGCCCTGGTGTTCACCGAGGGCCGGCTGGAGCTGCACAAGCGGGACGAGCCCAGGCTGGGGGCGGTGTATGTTGACTTTGTGGCCGGGGCGGCGGCGCACCGGCGCAAGTTTGGCGGCGGCCGGGGCCAGACCATCGCCAAGGCGGTGGGGCTCAAGCACGGCCATAACCCCAGCGTGGTGGACGGTACCGCCGGCCTCGGCCGGGACGCCTTTGTGCTGGCCTCGCTGGGCTGCACCGTGACCCTGTGCGAACGCCACCCTGTGGTGCACGCCTTGCTGGCCGACGGCCTGCGCCGGGCTGCCGCCGATGGTGAAATTGGCCCCTGGGTGAGTGAACGGCTGCGGCTGTTGCCCTTTGGCCACAGCCTGGGCGATATCGCCGGGCAGCCGGACGTGGTCTACCTCGACCCCATGTTTCCCCACAAGAAAAAGGCGGCGCTGGTGAAAAAGGAGATGCGGGTGTTTCATTCCCTGGTGGGGGCGGACGAAGACGCCGATGCCCTGCTGGCCCCGGCACTGGCGCTGGCCCGGGCCCGGGTCGTGGTGAAGCGGCCCGACTACGCCGGGTTTCTCAACGACACTCCCCCCTCGGCGCAGATCGCCAGCAAAAACAACCGCTTTGATCTTTATGTGAAGCAGGCGCTGTAATCAGCCCGCTTCCGGTCCCAGCAAGCGAGTAATGGTGCCGGCCTGGTGACGAATGTGGCCGGTGACCTGGCCGGCCCGATCAGACACTCGGGCCGAGCGCGTCTTGAGTTCGTCCATCAGTGTCATGAAGCGGCCCAGCTCGGCGGCCTGGCTGTCGGCGTGGCCGGCACCCTGCTCGGCCACCGAGGTGGTGGCCCGGGAGGTTTCGCTGACCTGCTCGGTCACTTCCAGCAGGGTCTGGGCCTGGCTGTGCTGATCTTCCGCCGCCTGCAGCATGCGATCCATGATGCCGCCCAGCTCGTCGTTTGACAGTCGCAGCCGATCCATGATGTTGGCGATTTCTTCCAGTGACCCTTGCGTATTGCCCGACAGCTTGCGCACCTCGTCGGCCACCACCGCAAAGCCCCGACCGTGCTCGCCGGCCCGGGCCGCTTCAATGGCGGCATTGAGGGCCAGCAGGTTGGTCTGTTCGGCAATCTGGCGGATCACGCCGATAATGGCGGCGGCATCGTCCACCGACCGGCCCAGGCTGGCCAGCGCCTCGCGGCCGGACAGCGCCGCCTGGCGGCTGTCACCGGCGCTGTGGGCCAGCTGCTCGACCTGCCTGCGGCTGACGTCCATGGCCTCAAGGTTGTCACGGGCGGTGTGGGCAATGTCGTCGCTGGCCTGGCGCATTCGCTCGGTCAGCCGGTTCAGGTCTTCCGCCATGGCCAGGCTGCCCTGCAGGGCGCCGTCGTTGCTCTGGGTGTGCTGCTGAATGTCCTGCACTTCCTCAATCATGCCTTCCAGTGCCGCCGACACCTGCTGCAATTGCTCGGCCCGCTCCTGCTGCTGACGTTGCAGTCGCGCCAGCAGGCCGTTGAAACTGGTGGCGATCTGGCCCAGCTCACTGTGGGGGTGGGTCACCGGCAAGGCGGCCAGCTGGCCGTCCTGCAGCAGCTGGCGAAAGGCGTTGCGCAACTGATCGAGCCGACCCACCACCAGCCGGCGCTGGAACAGGTAACCGAGCAGGGCAAACAACAGCAGGGCCGCACACAGGGCCAGCAACACCAGGGTGGAGTGATGATAGGCCTGTTGGCGTTCGGCCTCGCGGGCCGCCACCAGGGCGTCGAGCTGCTGCTCAATGCCGGCCAGGCTGGCGCTCAGGGTGGTGACGGCATGGGCACGTTGCGCCAGTCCCTGCTGGGTGTTGTCGAGCTCCTTGGGATAACGGCGCAGCAGGCTTTGCAGCTCCCGCCTGGGCGCGTCGCCCACTTCAACCGGCTTGGGTTTGCGCAGGGCGAATTCGTCCACTTCGGGAGTGTGATAGATGCCAAGCAGGGGCAGGGCCTGCAGTTGGCCGGCGAGCTTGTTCAGCTCCGACAGCTGAAAGTCGAGGCTTTGCCTGAGGTTGTCGTCCCCGCCGGCCATGTAGCCGCTGCGCAGGTGGATAAGGCGCGGCAGCGAGGCCAGCATTTCCGCCACCAGGGCCTGGTAACGGGCCGCCAGGCTGTGCTCGGTATCGGCGTAGCGGGCCAGGGCGCGCAGTTGGTCGGTCATTTCCTGCTCGGCGTGTTGCAGCAGCTGCTGGCTGTTGCCCGAGAGCTTGCCGGCCTCGCGAAAATCGTGGAGCAGCTGTTGCTGCAGGCGTTGCACCGCCTGCAGGGCCGGCTCGCCACCCGGTTCATCGGCCAGGGTGCCGGCCATGGCGTCCAGCCGCTGCTCGGCCAGGGTCAGTTTGCTGGCGTCGCCGTCGGCAAGGTAGGCGAACACGGTGCGATAGAGTTCGATATTGGCATTCCGGCGCAGCTGCTCCAGCTCGGCCCGGGCCTGTTCTCCCTGCCTGAGCTGGCGATCCCCGGCGAGAAAGGCAAACGCCAGCGCTATCGCCAGCAGCATCAGCCCCAGTGATGACAATAAGGAAAACCGAGATATTCGCATGAAGCCCAACCCTGGCCAATTTCAAAGGTGGGCAGATTAAGACACTGCGGTGACAGTTTTATGAAGATGGCAGCGAAATCACCGTTTTCATCAGTTGTTCATGCAGGGGCGCCGCCGCCAGCGGGCTGGCATCAATGAGTTCTATACGACTCTCTTTTTGGGGCGCCAGGCGGTACACACTGAGTCTGTCGGTCTGGTTGAAGGCCCACCAGCCGTCCGCCGTGCGCACCACCGCCTTGAGCCGGGCCAGGTTTTGCGCCTCGCAGAAGGCACGCAGGGCATCGAGATCGAACACCACTTCGTCGAGAAAGCGCCAGCCCACGGAGAAATGATCGTCACCGTGATTGCCGTAGCGGCGCCAGGGCCGCGCCGGGCTGAGGGGCGGTTCGTGGGCCGCCAACATGGGACGCTCGGCCTTGCCGGCATGGGCCTGGGGATGGGCGGCACGGCGCTCGGGGGCGTGGGGGTGAGTCAGCCAGTTGAGATCCAGCCGTCCCTGCTCGGTTTCCACCAGGACCTGTTTCGGCTCGGGCCCTTGAGCGATATCGTGACGCAGTCGGCTCAGCTCGGCCTCGCTGCACATATCGGTCTTGTTGGCTACCACCACGTCGGCCAGGGCCAGCTGATCCCGATAGGTTTCGTGCTCGCGGTATCGGGAATCTTGCCACTGGCGTGGATCTATCAGGCAAAAGGCGGCGCCCAGGCTGAGCACGTTGCGGTAATGCTCATTGGTGAGAATGTCCATGACTCGGCTGGGATGACCCAGGCCGGTGGGCTCAATCAGCAGCCGGTCCGGTTGGGCCTTGTGCAGCAGGGCGTTCAGGCCAATCTGAAACGGCAACCCGGCCACACAGCACAGGCAACCACCGGGAATTTCCTTGACCAGGGCGCCCTGCTCACTCAGCAGCGCGCCGTCTATGCCCACTTCGCCAAACTCGTTGACCAGAATGGCCCAGCGTTCGTGTTCCGGCTTGTGGGCCAGCAGGTGGCGCAGCAGGGTGGTTTTGCCGGTGCCGAGAAAACCCATAACAAGGTGAGTGGGAATGGCGGTGTTCATCAGGCGCAGGAAGGTAAGGACATTTGTTATTTTATAACACTTTTTGCCGAGGTCGGGTACCTTGCCCTTTGCGTCTCACTGTTACAAAAAAGAGCCCTGGCGGGCTCTCTGATGTGGTGAGTGCGCTGGATGGTCTTGGCCCTATGCGGCAGGGCCGATGAGATGCTTGACCTCAAGGTAGGCATTCAGGCCCCAGGGACCCAGCTCCCGGCCGATACCGCTGCGTTTAAAGCCGCCCCAACTGGTCTCGGGCAGCACCAGCTGAGGGCTGTTGTACCAGATGGTGCCGGCCTGCAGTCGCCTGCCGAGCCGCCGGACCCGCGCTGCGTCCTTGCCGACCAGGGTCGCGGCCAGGCCGAACTCGCTGTCGTTTGCCAGGGCGACGGCCTGTTCCTCGGTGGCAAAGCTGCGACCGCAGAGCACGGGGCCAAAGATTTCTTCTCGCCACAGCCGGCTGGTGACGGGAACGTCCCGGTACAGGCTGGGAGCCAGGAAATAACCCTGCTGCGGCAGGGCCCGCTGGCGCCCGTCCCGTACGGCCTGCAGCCCTTCCTGATCGGCCTGGGTTAGATAGCCGAGGACGGTGTCGCGCTGGCGGGCACTGGTCAGGGGACCCATGTCGGTGTCCTCGGCCAGGGGGTTGCCCAGGCGCAGGGCGTCGATGCGCTGCCCCAATGCTTGATACAGGTCATCGGCGAGGGGTTCGTGCACCAGTAGCCGGGAGGTGGCCGAGCAGATCTGTCCGGCATTGAAGTAGATGCCGGCCATGACATAGTCGGCGGCCTCATTCACATCCGCATCTTCCAGCACCAGTATCGGCGATTTGCCACCCAGCTCCAGGGACACGCCTCGGCTACCCGGGGCGGCGGCGGCCATGATGGCCTCTCCCACCCGGTTGCTGCCGGTAAAGGAGATCTTGTCGATGCTCCGGTGGGACGACATGGACGAGCCCACCCCTTCGCCGTCGCCAAATACCAGATTGAACACGCCGGCGGGCAGGCCCACCTCCAGGACGATGTCGGCCAGTTCCCGCTCGGGCAGCGGGGTCACTTCGGACGGCTTGAACACCAGGGTGCAGCCTGCTGCCAACGCCGGTGCCAGCTTCCAGGCACTGGTGACCAGCGGAAAGTTCCAGGGCGTAATCAGCCCCACCACGCCCACCGGATCCAGGTAGCTGTGCGCCTGCACCCCTTCCATATCGAGGGACACCGGCTGGCCCTGACGCTCGTCCAGGGCGCGCGCCTGGTCCGCATAATAACGGTAACAGGCAATGGCATCGTCCAGATCCAGCTGGGCTTCCGCCAGGATTTTACCGTTGTTGACGGCAGACAGCCTGGCCAGATCTTCACGCCGTCGGCTCAGGCCCTCGGCCATGCCATCCAGATAAACTGCCCGCTCTGCGCCTGTGGTCTGTTGCCAGCCGGGCAGGGCGCGGCGGGCTGCCGCCACTGCCGCATCAACGTCGTCCGGATGACCACAGGTGACTTCGGCGATCACCTCTTCCGTGCAGGGGTTGACCACGGGCAGGTAACGGCCCCCTCGGCTCGGTCGCCACTGATTATCGATAAACTGTTGCACCAATCGTTGCATTACCGGCTCCTTAAACGCGCCGCTGGCTCAGCGGGCAATAATGTTGCGGTGCCAGGCGGCGGCATCCACTTCGATCAACTGCGGGCCATCGGTGGGCCTGTCCGCCAGGGCCTGAGCAAGCTCGGCCGGGTCGGTCACTCGGCAGGCCCGGCAGCCGAAGCCGTTCGCCAGCTGTTGAAAGTCCGGCGGCTGAATGTCCACTCCGACCCGGCTGACGCCGTGGTTGTCCATATAGCGGCGGATTTCTTCATAACCATGGTTGTGCCACAGCAGGATCACCACCGGCAGCTTTTCTTCCACCGCCGTGGCCAGCTCGCTCAGGGTAAACATGATGCCGCCATCACCCACCAGGGCCACTACCGGCAGCTCGGGCCTGGCCAGGGCCGCGCCCAGGGCAGCCGGCAGGCCATATCCCAGGGTGCCATAGCCGGTTGAGGCATTGAAGAAGCGCCGGGTGGCCGGTTGGGAGACCAGGTGGTTGCCGGCATAAACGGTGGCGGTGGAATCCCCCACCAGGATGGCGTCGGGCACGGCCTCGCGCAGGGTATTGAACAGGGGCACGAAGGGAGCAAAGGCGGCATCCTCGGGCAGTGCCAGAGCCTGGCGGGTAGTTTGAGTCCGTTCGGCACCATTTCGGCTCAGGGGCTCGGGAACCAGTTCAAGCAACAGTTCCAGGCTACGGCCGGCATCGGCCACCAGCCCCAGGGCCAGGCGCTGGTTACGCACCAGTTGCTCGGGATCGATATCGATGCGGATCAGTTTTCCGTCCAGTTGAAAGCCGTCATCAAACACCACGTCGTAGTCGGTTTCACCCAGCTCGGTGCCCACTGCCAGGATCACATCGGCGTCCCGGGCCAGGGCCCGCACCGCCGGCAAGGCGGCATTGGCACCGAGATCAAGGGGATGATCCCGGCCCAGCAGGCCCTTGGCATTAATGGTGGTTACGGTGGGGGCATCGAGTCGTTCCACCAGCTCACGGGCCGCTTCCGGCGCATCGATGCAGCCGCCACCCAGCAACAACAGCGGTCGTTGGGCTTCTTTCAGCCAGGCTGCCGCCGTGGCCAGGCCTTGCGGATCCGGGGCGGGCCGGTACAGGACCGGGGGCGCCGAGGGGGTGGGCACCTTGACTCGGGCGGCCAGCAAATCGATGGGAATTTCGATGTGCACCGGTCCGGGGCGGGCCCCCCGAAACAGGGCAAAGGCCCGGGCCAGTACCTCCGGCAGCGTACTGGCATCAAGCAGGGTGTGGCTGAAGCGCGCGACGCCGGCCATCAGCTGTTGCTGGGACGGCAGCTCGTGCAGCCGGCCCTGGCCCATGCCCAGGGTGTCCAGCCGGCTGACGCTGGAGATCACCAGCATGGGAATTGAATCGGCCAGGGCCTGACCCATGGCGGTGGCGATGTTGGTCATGCCCGGGCCGGTGATGATAAAGCACACACCGGGCTGGCCGGTGCTGCGGGCATAGCCATCGGCCATAAATCCCGCCCCCTGCTCGTGCCGGGGCGTGACATGGCGCAGTCCGCTGCCTTCAAGGCCACGATACAGCTCTATGGTATGCACCCCGGGAATGCCGAAAAGGGTATCCACGCCATAAGTATCGCGCAGCAGGCGTACCAGCAGCTCGGCACAGCTTGTTTCAGTCGTTGTACTGGTTACGGTCATAGGGGGTCACCTCAAAAGAAAAAGACATGGGCCATCAGGGCGATGATGGGCAGGGTGATCAGGGTGCGCAGCAGGAAAATCACCAACAGCTCCCACAGGTTGAGCGGTATTCTGGACTTCAGCAGCAGGGCGCCCACTTCCGACATGTATACCAGCTGGGTCAGCGACAGACAGGCGACCACAAACCGGGTCAGTTCGCTTTCAATGCCCTTGGCCAGCACCGCCGGCAGGAACATGTCGGCAAAACCGACCAGGGTTGCCGGGGCGGCGGCGGCGGCCTCGGGCAGGCGCAGCAACTCAAGCAAGGGGATCATGGGGTAGGACAGCCAGACGAACAGCTGGGTATATTCGGCCAGTACCAGGGAGATGGTGCCGATGGCCACCACCAGGGGCAGCAGCGCCAGGAAGATATCCACCACGTTGATCAGGGCACTCATGGCCAGCTTGCCGGCACCGGGTGCCTGGGCGGCCCGTGCCACCGCCAGCTCCAGGCTATAGCGCAGCACACCCTTGTCGCTGGGCGCGGCCTCGGCAATGCGGCAGCCCACCGGCTCATAATAGGTGTCGGGTTTGCGGGAAAGGGGCGGCAGGCGGGGCACTATGATGGCGGCGATCAGCCCGGCGACCACTACCGTCAGGTAGAACTGAATAAACATGTGATTCAGCCCCACAAAGGTGGTGATCAGCAGGCTGAAGGCAATGGAGGCCACCGAGAAGTTGGTGGCGATCACCGCCGCTTCCCGCCGGTTATAAAAGCCCTGTTCATACTGCTGTGCCGTGATCAGCACGCCCACCGTGCCCGACCCCAGCCAGGAGGCGGTGGCATCGATGGCGCTGCGTCCCGGCAGGCGAAAGATAAAGCGGAACGGTTTGCTCACCAGGGCCCCGATAAATTCCATCAGGCCAAAATCCACCAGAAAGGGCAGCAGCACGGCGGCACAGAAGAAAAAGGTCAGCAGCACGGGCACCAGATCCAGCAGCACCACGCCACCGGTATTGCGGTTCCAGATAAATTCCGGGCCGAACTGGAACAGGGTCATCAGGCCAAACAGGGCACCCAGCACGCGCATGGCAAACCAGGCATGGCCCACGTTGAAAATCTCGCGCCAGACCCCTTTTTGCGCCCAGCCGGGTTTGGTGACCTTGACCAGGGTGGTCAGCACCACCGACAGGCACAGTATGGTCACCGCCATGGCCGGTAGGGCATCACCGGCCAGGCCCTTGAGCCAGTCGGCCATCAGCCCCAGGCCGATGGTGACCTGGTCCTCCAGGTAAATGGGCACCAGAAACATGCTCATTCCCAGCAGTGAAGGCAGCAGGAACTTTAGTAGTCCATCTCGACTCAATTGATCGCCTTTGGCAGCGGTGCGCTCGGTTGCGGTATCCAGAGAAGACATAGGGTAACACTCCTTTGTTCATTCGTGATTGCCGCCCGGGCCGGCGGCAATATTCATTTACCGCCGTTGCACACCCGGCAACACGCACAGCATTTCATACAGCAGGTTGGCCGCCAGCAGGGCGGTATTGCCGCTGGGATCATAGGGAGGAGACACCTCCACCAGATCGCCGCCGACGATGTCCAGCCCCCAGGCACCACGAATGATCTCCAACGCCTGAGGCACGGTCAGGCCGGCGATTTCCACCGTGCCGGTGCCCGGGGCATAGGCAGGGTCGATGCCGTCGATATCAAAGCTGATATAAACGGGCCCGCCGCCAATCTTGGCGCGCACTTCTTCCATCAGTGACACCAGGGAGGTGTTCCAGCATTCCTCGGCGGGAACGACCCGAAAGCCCTGCTCCCGGCTCCAGTCAAAGTCATCTGCCGCATAGCCGGTTCCCCGCAGGCCAATTTGCACCACGCGGTTGCAATCGAGCAGGCCTTCCTCCACCGCCCGCCGAAAGGGGGTGCCGTGGGCGATCTCCTCACCGAACATGTGTTCATTGATATCGGCGTGGGCATCCACATGGATCAGGCCAACCGGGCCGTGCTTTTTGCGCATGGCCCGCAAAATGGGCAGGGCTATGGTGTGATCCCCGCCCAGCGTCAGCGGCCGGCATCCCTGTTCAAGCACCTGGTCATAGAAGGATTCGATAATGGCCATGCTCTTGTGCAGGTTGAAGGTGTTGATCGGCACATCACCGATGTCCGCCACTTGCAGGCTGTCAAAGGGAGCGGCGCGGGTTGCCATGTTATAGGGGCGCAGCATGCGTGACTCGTCGCGAATCTGTCTGGGCGCCAGCCGGGCCCCCGGGCGGTTCGAGGTGCCAATATCAAAGGGCACGCCGATAAAGGCGGCATCCAGGCCGGCCGCCGAGTCCTGGGCGGGCAGGCGCATCATGGTGGCGGGGCCGCCAAAACGGGGCATTTCATTGCCACCCAGGGGCTGGTTAAAGGTTGACGGGGTCTTGCTCATGGCTATCTCCTGCTGCTCCCACCAGGCTGGCTGGTGGGGATAATGGTCCTTGCCATTACAAGGCAGTAATTATGCCAGTTTTTATTTATATGATTTATAAGCTCTTTTTGTTTTTGTGATGCAAATATGTATCGATCGTGAAGCGTGTGTGATACATAAAAGAATTGATGATTCATTTATGTATCAATGGTTGAGCAAGGAAAGCCATGTCGGACATAGACACCCTGGTGATCGACACCATTCTCGCCACCGCTTACGATCACCTGTTTCTGGTTGATGCGGACGGTCGCATCCTTCAGGTCAGTCCGGGCAGCGCCGCCGTCTATGGCCTGAGTCCGGACGAATTGTGCGCCAGCACGGTACAGGAGCTGGAACGACGAGGCGTCTTGTCGCCGTCGGTCAGTCTGGAAGTGATTCGCACCGGCCGGCCGGCCCAGATGATGCAACATACCGCGACCGGGCGCCGAGTGATCGCCGAGGCCTACCCGGTTTTTCTGAACGGCAGGCTGACCCGTATCGTCAGCCGCTCCCGGGATCTTACCGATCTGCAACTGCTGCAGGATGAATATGCCCTGCTGCAACAGCGCTTCAGCGACCACCTGAAAAGAGGGAACGGCCCCTCGCTGGGGGAGGATCTGGAGCTGGATGAGCTGGAAGTCCGCAGCAGCCTGCTGCGGGAAGTGGTGATGTTGCTCAAGCGAGTGGCCTCGACCGATGCCACCGTGCTGATGCTGGGCGAATCCGGAGTGGGCAAGACCGCCTTTGCCCGCCAGTTGCATCGCTGGAGTCAGCGCAGCCATGGCCCCTTTATCGACGTCAACTGTGCCGCCATTCCCGAGTCGCTGTTCGAGTCGGAAATGTTCGGTTATCAGCCCGGAGCCTTCAGCGGTGCGGCTCGACAGGGCAAGGCCGGCATTCTGGAACAGGCCCAGGGAGGCACCCTGTTCCTTGATGAAATAGGTGAATTGCCCCTGGCCATGCAGACCAAGCTGCTCAAGGTGATTCAGGATGGCAGTATCACCCGCCTGGGTGATACCCGTCCCAAGAGGGTGGATTTTCGCCTGGTCGTGGCCACCAACCGGGACCTGGCCCGACAGGTGGAGGAAGGCTCATTTCGCCTGGATCTTTATTACCGGCTCAATGTGATACCCGTGACCATACCGCCGCTGCGCGAGCGGCGGGAAGATATTCCGGGCCTGGTCGAGCTGCAGCTGGCGCGGCTAAACCGACGCTACGGCAGTCGAAAGGTGCTGCACCCCGGTGTCTGGCCAAAGCTGATGAGCGGTGACTGGCCCGGCAACGTGCGTGAGCTGGAAAACTGGGTGGAGCGGTCCTGGCTGTCCGCCAGTGGTGATCAGATTGGTGCCAATGAGGCCGAGGCCCATATCAGCCCGGATGCGCCGTCGCCCGAACGGTCAACTGATCAGGAAAGCGAGTGTCTGGTGCCGGGCCAGAGCCTGAAAGAGGCTATGGAACACCATGAACGGTGCATTCTGGCCGCATTGTGTGAGCAGTTGCCCAGCACCTACGCGCTGGCCGAGCGGTTGAGGATCAGCCAGCCCAGTGTGGTCCGTAAATTGCGCAAGCACGGTTTGCGTATTCGTAGCCGAGGGGCCGAATAGCCGATAAACATAAAGATGACTTCGCCGGCGCCATCGGGGAGCCGGCGATGGCCGGTCAGGGTTGAATCACCACTCGGCCCACCGGTTTGCCGGCGACCATGTCGTGGGCGGCCTCTATGGTCTGCTCCAGGGTCAGCTCCCTGACCTCATTCTCGTAGTTCATCGGCAGGCTCTGGTGCAGCCGTTGCCAGGCCTCAATGCGCCGCTCTTTGGGAATATGCACCGAATTGATGCCGAGCAGCTGCACCCCACGCAAAATAAAGGGCATGACGGTGGTGTGAAGGGCCACCCCACCGGTCAGGCCGCAGGCAGCCACGGCACCGTACATGCGAGTCTGGCTCAGAATGCGGGCCAGGGTACGGCCGCCCACGGCGTCGATGGCGCCGGCCCAGTGTTGAGACTCGAGTGCCGCCGGCTCCTGATCCAGCTTGATACGATCGATGATCTCGTGGGCGCCCAGGCTTTTCAGCCAGTCGCTGTGCTCGGGCCGGCCGGTGGAGGCGTGTACCTCGTAACCGGCCTTGGCCAGCAACCGTACCGCGATGGAGCCCACGCCACCGGTGGCGCCGGTGACCAGCACCGGTCCCTGGCCCGGCTTTACGCCGGCCTGTTCCAGTGCCATTACCGCCAGCATGGCGGTGAAGCCGGCGGTGCCGATGGCCATGGCCCGCTTGGCGCTCATTTCCGCCGGCAGCGGAATCAGCCAGTCACCCTTGACGCTGGCCTTTTCCGCCAGGCCGCCCCAGGTTTGCTCGCCAACCCCCCAGCCGGTGAGCAGCACGTCGTCGCCAATGCGGTAGTCCGGATGATCCGATGACAGCACGGTGCCGGCGAAATCGATGCCGGGCACCATGGGCCAGCTGCGCACGATTTTGCCCTTGCCGGTAATGGCCAGGGCGTCCTTGTAGTTGAGGGTGGAGTAGTCCACCTTCACCTTGACATCGCCGGTGGTCAGCTGTTGTTCGTTGAGGCGTTGCAGGCTGGCATGAGTCTGCTTGCCGGATTCTTCCAGTAAGATGGCCTTGAACATATCGCTCTCCTTGCACGTTTTTTATTATGTTTTTCAGTGTATGGAGACTATGGGCAAAAGCCATGGCCCGGCGCCGGGGAAATGTTGATTTTGTGACCCGGCGCCGTCGTGCCGCGCCAAATCGTGATGCCGGCACGGGGCATGATCCCGCCGTCAGTTTTGTTCGGCTGAGGCATCGGCCGCGGGCTTCATAACCCGAGCATGGCGTGGGCGTCTGCGCAGCCTCAGCCAGGCCCGGGTTGCCGAATCCGACAGCAGCAGCACGACGACCATCGCCACCAGGGTATCGGTGAAATCGAGTTGCCGGGAGCCGACCAGCATGAGTCCCCAGCCGATCACCAGCCACTGCAGTACATAGATGGATGTTACGTTCCTGCTCCAGAACAGCAGCAGCCCGAGACCCGGGCGCGAACCGACTTTTTCGGCGAGCCAATGGCACAGCCAGAGCCAGGCCATTACAAAGCCGGTTAGCCAGAGCATGCCGCCCGGGCCGCTTCTCAGGTAGTAGCCGTAATGGAGGTCCCTGTCGACGAGGAGCAGGGCCGTTCCCGCAGCCATACACAGCAGGCCGGCCCACAGTGTGCGACGAAAGAAGCGGTGATGGTTATCGCTCTGCCTGAGCCAGTGGCCAAATGCCATGCCAAAAAGGGGAAACGCCAGCCAGGGGAACAGCGGGAACATGGCTCCCTGCTCCTTGTTTCCCCAGAGTAGTTGCAGCCCTTCGTTCAGCACCGGCCAGTCGCTGGAAATGTCCCAGAGCGCGGGAGAGGCGCAGATGACCAGTACGCCGGCGGCCATCCAGCACCTGGGATCCGCAAGGTAATGTTTCAGTACCACACAAATAGCCAGTGCCAGGCCTGCGAACTGCAGAATATCGACAATCAGTAATTCACTCAGCGGCGTGTAGCCACCCAGCTGCTCATCGGTCACCAGTCCCATTTGTAATGACAGCCACATGGGAAGCGCGCCCCGCGCCAGGTTCAGCAGGTAGCCAAGGGCAAACAGCCAGGCCGCCCGAGCCAGCCCGGACGCCAGGCTTTGGCGCCCTGACCAGACAATAAAAATACCCATGATAAAAACAAAAATGGGTGCGGCCGGCGGGCTGCCGAGAAACTGGACGACCCTGCCCAACGGTGTGTCTCTTACCTCGGGCCGACCGTAGAAGTCCAGCACATGAATCAGGATCATAAAAAGCACCGCCAGCCCACGGGCCAGGTCCAGGCTTGCCATTCTCGCTGCCTGCGTTGGTAATGATGTTCGCTCGAAGTTCATGTTCGCCTTCCCCGCTGATCCATTGAGTCACGAATCCACTCACTTTGGCGGCCTGCCGTTTGCAGTGGTGGCTCTGAATGGAGCCATATTGAACAATGGCGGGAAAGGTTTCAATTGAAAAAGAGAATTATTATCCTTTGCGTGAGACTTTTGAGGTGCTGAACCAGCCCTCGTTGAGCCACAATGAGGCCAGTATGATGGCGCCGCCCAGCGCCAGCCGGGGCAGATCGGCGTCCCGGTTCCAGATCAGCAAATTGACCAGCAGGCCGGCGGGTACCAGTGCGTTGTTCATGATCGCCAGGGCGCCGGCGTTGACCCGGGTTGCGCCCTTGTTCCACAGAAAATAGCCCAGCCCGGACGCTCCCAACCCCAGCCACAGCAGTACGCTCCATTGCAGCGTGGTGGCCGGATACCGGCCGCCGCCAAGCAGCAGCCAGGCCGGCACCACCACCAGCAGCGCGCCCAGATAGAAGTAGCCAAAGCGTTTGTGCTGGGGCTCGTCGGCGGGGTAGCGTTCCAGCAGCACCTTATAGCCGACCTGACCAAGGGCAAAGCAGAGGTTGGCGCCCTGCACCACCGCAAAGCCAAGCAGGTAGTCATCGGTGAGGCCGTCAAAGCGAATCACCAGGGCACCCAACACCGCCAGGGCGGCGGTAAACAGGTAGCCGGGGCGAAAACGCCGGTGCAGCAGATCGTAGATCAGGGTGACATACACGGGGGTGAGCACGGTGAAGATCAGCACTTCCGGCACCGTCAGCAGCAGGAACGACTGATAATAAAACAGGTACATCACCCCCAGCTGCAGGGCGCCGCAGGCCATCAGCCCCAGTGCCAGCCGGGGTGGCTGGTGCCAGCGTAAAAAGGGGGCAAACAGCAGGGCGGCCAGGGCCACTCGGCTCAACACCGAAAAGTAGCTGTCGACGGCACCGGCCAGGTAAACGCCGATAAGGCTGAAGGAAAAGGCCCAGAGCAGGGTGACAAAAACCAGATAAGGCATGGTGGAATCATGTTCATGGGTCGCGAAAGAGCGCCATAATGGCGTAAACCCACGGGGCGATCCAGCCGCTGCCGGAAAAAGCCGGCCATAAAAAAAGCCGGCGCAATGCGCCGGCCCGGGACCAATAGCAGGTTTGTCATAAAGGAGAGAATGACGTCCCCAAACAAAAGTGGTTCAACACCACACGCAGAACGGGTTGGGCATATTGTCGATGCAATAAAACCCGAAAAGGTTGTCAGCGTGGCAAACTGGATTGCCCGATCGTCAACGGTTCGTTTGTCGTGCCGCTTGCGCGACCCGAGACAGGCAGTACCCCCCATGATGCCACCATGCCCGAAACCGTGTTTGACCGGACCGTCAGAGACGTTTCATCACCACGCCGACGTTAAACTCGATGGCCGGCATTCTATGGTTGAATCGCTTATGCTAAAAATGAATTGTGGTCATGGGTGCATGGTGAATATCGATGGATAATCTGTTTCAACGGCTGGATCTGAATCTGCTCAGGGTGTTTGACGTGCTGATGCAGTGCCGCAACGTCACTCGCGCGGCGGAACGGCTGAACCTGTCCCAGTCCACGGTCAGCCATGCGCTGGGGCGGTTGCGCCAGACCCTGGACGATCCGCTGTTTGTCATGACCCGCAAGGAAATGCGGCCCACCCAGCGGGCCCAGGCCCTGGCCACACCGGTGCGCCAGGCCCTGGCCCTGCTGGAGCAGGGTGTGCGCCAGTCGGCGGGGTTTGAGCCATCCCGCTCGCAGCGTACCTTTCGGCTGGCGGTGCCGTCCTCCATCGAACACGGCGTGGTGCCACAACTGGTTGAGCTGCTGCACACTCGGGCACCGGGCTGTCGGTTGGCGGTCAGTGAGCTGGTCAACTCCGACTATGAAGATGCCCTGGCCCGGGCCGAGCTGGATCTGGTGGTGAGTTTTGCAGGGGCCGATCACTTGTCGGAGCGGCTGCTTACCGACACCTGGTTTCACAACCCCATGGTGTGCCTGTCGGCTAAAGACAGCCGGCTGCCCGAAGTGATCGAGCCGTCGCAGCTGGTGGAGTGGAGCCATGTGTCCACCTCCAACTGGGGCCATAATCAGACCCTGGTGGATGGCTGGCTGAGTGAAAAGGGGCTGGTGCGGCACATTGGCGTCTGGGTGCCGAGCTTTGAAGCCCTGCCCAGATTGCTGGCCACCGGCCGTTACCTGGCGGTGGTGCCGGAAATGATCGGCCGTGACCTCTGTATTCATTATCCGTTGCAGTCGCATACCCTGAGCGAACCGCTGCACAGCACCTATGTGCTGGCCCAGCATCCGCTGACCGAATTTGACCCGGCACTGGTATGGTTCAGGCAACTGCTGCGGGACGCGGGTGGCCAGTAACCGGCCACCCGGCAACATCAACCCTTGGGCAGGGGTACCACCAGCAGATCGCAGGGCACGGTATTCATCAGCTGGCGGGCAGAAGAGGTAAGCAGGCTCCAGAAGCTTTGCTCATGGCCGCAGATCAGCAGGTCGACGCCATGTTGCTCAACCGCCTCGTTGACCTTGAGCGTCAAATCGCCGCAGATCACCAGTTTTTTCTCGATGGGATAGTCAATATCGGCCAGGTAGTCTTCCAGCCGTTGCTTGGCGTCGGCCACCACCTGGTCCTGAATGTTGTCGATGTCGATGTCGATCATCTCGGTATAGAGATCCTTGAGATCCACGTCCACATGAATGACTGACAGTTTGGCGTTGTTGGCCCGGGCCCTGTCTACCGCCTTGGCGATCACCTTGCGGTTTTTCTCGGTCATGTCGACCGCCGCCAAAATGTGTTTGTACTGATACGGCTCTGTCATTACAAATCTCCTTTTTTTCAACCCTATCAATCCGTTAGTAAACAAACCGTGAGCTGCACGAAAGTTTTGCAACACCGCCAGCATAGGCCAGACCGCCGCCCCGGCACAAGTACCATAAAGTCTATATCCGTGGCCGAGGGATTCAGGAGCGCCGCTGGCCGATGGCATCCCTGAGGGTGTGTATTTCTTCCCGCAATGACGCGATTTCGGTGCGCAGGGCGCCCAGCTGTTGGTTCAGCTCCTGCCCTTCGGTTTCCACCGCCTCCTGTTGCTCCTCGGTTTTGGGGCTGAGCACCGCCGAGGCCACCAGGCCCGACACACCGGCAAACAGGGTTACCCCGGCAAAGATGACCACCGAGGAGATAATGCGGCCGGCGGTGGTCACCGGATAGTGATCGCCATAACCCACGGTGGAAATGGTCACCAGGGCCCACCAGATGGCGTCTTCGGCGGTTTCGATGTTGGAGTCGGGGTGGCCGGCTTCGGTCATCAGAATGGCGATGGCACTGCCGCTGATCACCACCACCAGCACCAGCAGCATGGAGGCCATCATGGTGCTGCCACTGTGTTTCAGCAGGTGGCGAATAACCTGATTGGCGACCCGCAGCATGCGCAGCACCCGCAGCACCTGAAAAATTCGGCCGTAGCGCAACACGTCAATGGCCGGAATGGAGGCGATAAAGTCAATCCAGTGCACCTTGAGGAAGCGTTTCTTGCTGGGTGCCCTGGCCAGCCCATAAAAAAAGTGGCTGAGCAGGATCACGCAGATACCGGTGTCGAGGTAGAGCAGCAGCTCCTTTTCGTTGGCATTAAAAGGGCCGAACTGGTGCAGTACCACGGCCACCAGTGACACGATGGACAGCACCATCATCAACAATTCAAAGGCGGTAGGGGGAACAAAGCGTACCGGTGTTTTCATGAAGTCTCCTGTCCGTGGTTGACGTTCGTTTCAGGGCGCGGCTGTGGGTTTGTGGGCCTGCAGCAGGTAACGACGGGGCGTGTTGGCCATGTCGGTAAAGGTGCCCAGGGTGACCCGGTAGCCCTGCTCTTCAAGAAACAGGGCCCGATCCAGCAGCAGCCACAGCTCCAGCGGATGACGGTAGAGGTGGCGCACCAGCTCGATGCGCTTGACCAGCAGGCGGCGCTCGTCGGCCAGGGCGAGCCAGTGCGCGTCGTCAATCTGTGCGGGCACGGCCAGCCCCTTGCGCTCACAGGCCCAGCGGGCGAACGCGGCAAAGTCACCACTCAGTAACTGCTTGGGAAAGGTGGGCAGGGGCAGGTAGGCATCGTTGCCGGTGAGAGTCCGTTGCAGCTCGTCAAAGGCCAGTCGCCAGGTCAGTTCGATCTGGCGCAGCCGACGAACCCGTTCGCCACCGGTCACTTGCTGCTGCAGGGGCAGGCGCAGATCGTGGCGGCTTAAGCTCAGCCCGGCCCGACGGCCCGCCGTCGACAATGGCTGGTAGTGCTGCCCGGTGATCAGGTGATAGCAGCAGGGCGACAACGTCAGTGACCGCGTGCCAGCCCTCACGCCGTGCTGCAGAAAGCGCAGGTGCAATTCGCCGCAGGCATGCAGTGCCACCGCCTGTTGCTCCCGGCGAAACAGCCCGGCGGCCTCGGGAGCCAGGGCGTCGGCGCAGTAAAAGTGATGCTCGATCTGCAACCGCTCGGCCAGGGCTTTCCCCTGTCGGCACAGATCCGCGCTCCACTCCAGGCTGGTCACCGCCTGTTGCTGCTGTAGGGCCAGCAGCCGGCCCAGGTGGCCCTTGCCGGCACACCATTCGAGAATGGGGTGATGGCCGTGAATATTGGCGGCAAAGTCGCTGATCTGCGCCCATTTTCGGCCGGGAATGCCGCTGCTCCAGCGGGGCGTGGCGTAATCACTGGCCCTTTTCAGGGTGGGGATGGGCCAGTCGTGCACCGCCGCCACCTCCGAACGATAGGGAGCCAGCAGGCCATGAGCCGCGGCCGGTTCGGCTTCCAGGGCGTCGAGATCGTCTTCCGACAGCGTGCTCAGCACCGGCGCCAGTTCCGGCCAGGGCAGGGTGCGGCAGGCAAAGGGCAGCCGCTGCCAGTCGCCGTGATGGCGTTGCAGCAGGGTGCTCAGGGAATGAAACTGGTCGGCGAGTTCGCTCATGGTGGCAATTATACTCACAGCCAAGGGGGCCGGCATAGCCGGGCGGCGGTGCGACGAGTAGAATGCCCTTCTTTTTTGCTTTGTTCGAGGAAATGCCATGCAGGCCTGGGATGTGATAGTGATCGGTGCCGGCGCCGCCGGTCTGATGTGTGCCGCCGAGGCCGGCAAGCGAGGGCGCCGCGTGCTGGTGCTGGATCACGGCAAGCGCATCGGCCGCAAAATCCTGATGTCGGGGGGGGGACGCTGCAATTTCACCAACTACCATGTGGAGCCCGGCGCCTACCTGTGCGCCAACCCGCATTTTGTGAAGTCGGCCCTGGCCCGCTACACCCAGTGGGACTTTATCGCCCTGGTCGACAAGCATCGCATTGCTTACCACGAAAAGACCCTGGGACAACTGTTCTGCGACGATTCGGCGCAGAACATCGTCGATCTGCTGGTGGCGGAGTGTGAGTCTGCCGGCGTGACCATACGGCTGCGGTCCGAGGTGCTGAATGTGGAGCGCCTTGGTGAGGGCTTTGGCGTGGCTACTGCCGGCGAACAGTACAGCTGTCAGTCGCTGGTGGTGGCCACCGGCGGCCTGTCCATGCCCAAAATAGGCGCCTCGCCCCTGGGGTACCGGTTGGCGGAACAGTTTGGTCTCAAGGTGTTGCCCACTCGGGCCGGCCTGGTGCCCTTTACCCTGCAACCGGAAGACAAACAGACCCTGGAAAGCCTGTCCGGCGTCAGCCTGCCGGTGGTGGTGGAAAGTGAAGACGGCACTCGCTTTGCCGAGAACCTGCTGTTTACCCACAGGGGCGTATCCGGCCCGGCGGTGCTGCAAATTTCTTCTTATTGGCAGCCCGGTGAGCGGGTGTGCTTTGAGCTGCTGCCCGCCGGCAGTTTGGCCGGGGCGGTGGCAGAGAGCCCGAATCAGGAGCTGAAAACCTGGCTGGCGCGGCACCTGCCCAGACGGCTGATCGAGGCCCTGCTGACCCGGGGAGATCTCAACAGCAAGCCGCTTAAGCAATACACTCCCAAAGAGCTGGCGGCGGTGGAGCACACCCTGGCCGCCTGGCCGCTGCAGCCGGGCGGCACCGAGGGTTACCGCACCGCCGAGGTGACCCTGGGCGGGGTCGACACCGACGAGTTGTCGTCCAAGACCATGGCGGCGAAAAAGGTGCCTCACCTCTATTTTATTGGCGAGGTGATGGACGTGACCGGCTGGCTGGGAGGCTACAATTTTCAGTGGGCCTGGAGCTCCGGTTGGGTCGCCGGTCAGGTGGTGTAAGCGGTCACCATCATTATTCGGGCATGATGCCTGCCGGCATCGGGCAGGCATGACGGGCGGTGAACGGGACCACCAGCAAGTGCCTTTAACGGCAGGAGGGCGTCATGCTCGGCATACTGGCCAACCGAACCTACCGAAAACTGTTCACCGCCCAGGTGATTGCCCTGCTGGGCACCGGGCTGGCCACCGTGGCCCTGAGCCTGCTGGCATTTGAGCTGGCGGGTAACCAGGCGGGCGCCGTGCTGGGCTCCATCTTTGGCATCAAGATGGTGGCCTACGTGTTGATTTCTCCGGTCGCTGCCGTCATTACGGCACGGTTGCCCCGCCGCCCCCTGCTGGTGACCCTGGATCTGCTCAGGGCAGCCACGGCACTGGGCCTGCCCTTCGTCACCCAGGTATGGCAGGTCTATGTGCTGGTTTTTCTGCTGCAGTCGGCCTCGGCCTGTTTTACCCCGCTGTATCAGGCCACCATTCCCGAAGTGCTCAAGGATGAGGAGCAATACACCAAGGCCTTGTCCCTGTCGCGCCTGGCTTATGATCTGGAGACCCTGCTCAGTCCGGCACTGGCGGTGGCGCTGCTGTCCCTGATGAGCTGGCATGGCCTGTTTATTGGTACCATGGCCGGTTTTGTGGCCTCGGCCTTGCTGTTGCTGGCGACCACACTGCCGGTGCCGCGAGCCAACGGCCAGGGAAGCTTTTACCAGCAAGTGACACGCGGCCTGCGTGTGTATCTGGCCACTCCCCGGCTCAGGGGACTGCTGGCCTTGAACCTGGCGGTAGCCTGTGCCGGGGCCATGGTTATCGTGAATACGGTGGTGATGGTTCAGGCCCGGCTGGGCTTGTCGGAGCGGCATACCGCGCTGGCCCTGGCCTGCTTTGGGGCGGGCTCCATGATGGCGGCGCTGGCATTGCCGTTGTTGCTGAAACGATGGCAGGAACGGACCCTGATGCTGTCTGGTGGACTGTGTCTGGTGGCGGGGCTGTTGGCGGCCACCGGTATGCAAAGTCTGATGTGGCTGCTGTTACCGTGGTGGCTGCTGGGTATCGGTTATGCCCTGGTGCAGACCCCGTCGGGACGGTTGCTGGCGCGTTCGGCCCACGCCGAAGACAGGCCGGCGGTGTTTGCCGCCCAGTTTTCCCTGTCGCATGCCTGCTGGCTGCTGGCCTACCCCTTGGCCGGCTGGCTGGGCAGTGCGCTGGGGCTTTTGCCCACCCTGGTATTGCTGGCCGCGATTGCCCTGGCGGCGGTATTGGCGGCCGCTCGCCTGTGGCCGGCGGTGGATGCCGGCGGACTCTATCACTGCCATGATGATCTCGCCGCCGGGCACCCCCACCTGGCCGGTGGTCCCCCATGCCATGTGCATCCCTATGTTATCGACGATTTGCACACGCGTTGGCCGGGGTGAACACGGGCCAGGCCAGCGAAGGGTGGACCGACCGGCCCGGCAGGCTTAATTCAGTCCCAGCTTGCGGCAGACGAAGTCCAGATCCTTGTCGCCCCGGCCGCTCAGGTTGACCAGAATGACCTTGTCCTGGCTGAGCGTGGGTGCCAGCTTGATGGCCTGGGCCACGGCGTGGGCGCTTTCCAGTGCCGGAATAATGCCCTCGGTGCGGGACAGGGTCATAAAGGCGTCCAGGCATTCCTGATCGGTGATGCTGGTGTATTCCACCCGGCCCATTTCCTTCAGGTAGCTGTGCTGGGGACCCACCCCAGGGTAATCCAGGCCCGAAGCGATGGAGTGCACCGGCAGCGGCTCGCCGCTGGCGTCCTGCAGTACATGGCAGCGAAAGCCGTGAATGACGCCGGGCGTGCCCAGGGTCATGGTGGCGGCGTGATCCGGGGTATCGAGCCCCTTGCCGCCGGGCTCCACCCCCATGATGCGTACCGACTCGTCGTTAAGAAAGGCGTCAAACAGTCCCATGGCATTGGAGCCGCCGCCCACACAGGCCAGGATCACATCCGGCAGTTCGCCGGTCATGTCCTGCATTTGCTCCCGGGCTTCCTGGCCGATCACCTTCTGAAAATCCCGCACCATCATGGGGAAGGGATGGGGACCTACCACAGAGCCGATGGCGTAAATGTAGTCGGTGGGGTTTTTCAGGTATTCCTCAAAGGCGCTGTCGACGGCGTCCTTCAGGGTAGCGGTGCCCCGGGTCACGGGTACCAGGGTGCAGCCGAGGATCTTCATGCGCATCACATTGGGATGCTCTTTTTCAATGTCGACCTGCCCCATATGAATTTCACAGGGAATGCCCACCAGGGCGCAGGCGGTGGCCAGGGCCACACCGTGCTGGCCGGCGCCGGTTTCGGCGATCACCTTCTTCTTGCCCATAAAGCGGGCCAGCAGGGCCTCGCCCAGGCAGTGATTGATCTTGTGGGCGCCGGTATGGTTGAGGTCTTCCCGTTTCAGGTAGATTTGCGCGCCGCCCAGTTGCTGGCTCAGGCGTTCACAGTGATATACCGGGCTGGGTCGGCCCACGAAATGGGTCAGCAGCCGCTGCAGCTCCTGCCGAAAGTCCTCGCGCTGGCAAATTTCCTGATAGGCCCGCGTGATGTCGTCCATGGCCTGCTTGAGTGCGGGCGGAATTTCGGAGCCGCCAAAGTCGCCGAAATAGCCCTCGGCGTCGGGCATGTTTTGCTGGTAGTCCACACTGCTTCCTTATGCGGTCAAGGGGAAAAGAAAGGCAGCATAACAGCGGTTAAGAGGGGAAGCCATTAGCCACAAGTTGGTGAGAAGACATGAAAAAAACGCCCCGGTGCTGGCCGGGGCGAGGTAAATCAGACGATATCCAGTGGAGTCTTGCGCTGAGGGGCCGGAAAGGCGGCATCGAGGCGGGCCAGCACGTCGTCACCGAGATCAAGCGTGAGGGCCTCGGCGTTTTGCCGCACATGCTCGGGCTGCACCGCCTTGGGGATGGCAATGACATCGCGCTTTCCGTTCACCGGGCGAGTAGCCCAGGCCAACAGCAACTGAGCCACGGTGACGTTCAGATCCGCGGCAATGGCACGCAGCTCGGGGTGGCCGAACAGCTCCCGCCGCAGCCGGCCGCCCTGAGCCAGGGGGCAGTAGGCCATGGTGGGCAGGCCTCGCTCCCGCTGCCAGGGCAGCAGGGAATGCTCAATGCCCCGGGAGCCCAGGTGGTAGAGCACCTGGTTGACCGTGCATTGATCACCGCCGTCGGTATACGCCAGCTCCTGCATTTCGCCCAGATCGCAGTTGGACACGCCAAAACGCTTGATCTTGCCGTCGGCCTGCAGCCTTTCAAAGGCTTCCAGGGTTTCTTCCAGCGGAATGCTGCCGGGCCAGTGCAACAGGTAAAGGTCGAGGTGATCGGTGCCCAGGCGCCGAAGGCTGGCCTCGCAGGCGGCAATGGCGCTGCGGCGACCGGCATTCCAGGGATACACCTTGGATACCAGAAAGGCCTGGTCGCGGCGGCCCTTCAGCGCTTCTCCCACGACTTCTTCGGCACCACCGTCACCGTACATTTCGGCGGTGTCGATTAGTGTGAGTCCCAAATCCAGTCCCTGTTGCAGGGCTTTTACCTCCGCCTGGCGGGGATTGAGTCCTTCGCCCATATACCAGGTGCCCTGACCGATGGTTGGCAGGGTAACGGCGGGCAGGCCGGCGGTGGCCTTGAGGGTGACGGTAGTATCCATGCTTGCCTCTTGGGAATTTGAAAACGGTTTCCACGATATGGTGAAACAGCCGGGCCCGCTTTGCAACCGGGCGGCTTGCCTTTGGGCCCGCTTTGCTCTTAACTCGGACTGACCTACTTTTTCGGGCAAAAGGAGCCGCTTCATGACCGCAGATTCAAAAGTCGATGACAGAACCCTGGTGCGGCGTCATCTTCGGCTGGATCACATGAACCAGCTGCAGATTGAAAAGCTGGCGGAAGTGTTCGATGCCGAGCCGGGGGTAGCCAAGGTGGTGGTGCGCAAGCACTGGCTGGACATTGACTACGATGCCGCCGTGCTTACCCTGGACAGGGTCATCGCCCTGCTCGAGGCCTATGGCGGTGAGCTGTCGGCCGACTGGTGGACGGCGTTCAAGGCCCACTGGTACCGCAAGCGGGAAGAAAAACTGCGCGCCCGCCTGGCCCGGGAAGACGAGCAGGACGAGCGCTGAGTCGCGTCGTTAGTCCGCCAGGGCCCGGCGCAGCACACCCTGGCCTCGGGTCAGCCGCTCCTTGGCTTCGGTCTTGCCCAGACCGGTCAGCAGCATCAGGATCGCCAGTTTCACTTCATTATCTGCCGCCGCCAGGGCCTCGGCGGCGGTGTTTTCATTCTCGCCGGTGGCTTGCATCACAATGCGAATGGCACGCGCTTCCAGCTTTTGATTGCTGGCGTGCAAATCCACCATTAGGTTCTGATATACCTTGCCCAGGCGAATCATGGCGGCGGTGCTGAGCATATTGAGCACTAGCTTCTGGGCGGTGCCGGCCTTGAGCCGGGTAGAGCCGGTGATCACCTCGGGGCCTACCTCGGGCTCGATGGCAATGGCCGCCTCCCGGCCGATGGCAGAGCCGGCATTGCAGGCCAGCGCCGCGGTGCCGGCCCCCAGGCGGCGGGCGTAGCGCAGACCGCCAATGACATAAGGGGTGCGGCCGGAGGCGGCAATACCCACCACCACATCCTTGTCGGTGAGTTGAATATCGCGCAGATCCTGCTCGCCCTGCCGCTCGTTGTCTTCCGCGCCTTCCTGCGCCCGGAACATGGCTGCTTCACCCCCGGCGATCAGCCCCAGCACCAGGCCGTGGGGCACGCTGAAGGTGGGCGGGCATTCCGATGCATCCAGCACCCCCAGCCGGCCGCTGGTGCCGGCACCGGTATAGATCAGCCGGCCCCCCGCGCGCAGGGCGGTTTCTATCATGTCCACGGCGGCGGCAATGGCGGGCAGCACCCTGGCTACCGCCTCGGGCACGCCCTTGTCCTGCCGGTTGATAAGCGTAACGATGTCCAGTGCGCTCAGGGTGTCTATGTTGAGGGTATCCGGGTTGCGGCCTTCCGAGGCCAGCCGTGCCAGATCCTGGATCAGCGGGTTGTTCATGAATGTCTCGTCAGTCGGGAAAATGAAGGGCGCCCAGCACCGCCGGGCGGCTTGCGCCGGTGGCCTCAGGCAGGTTGCCGGGCAGCCGGTGCAGGGTCTGGTGCGCAAGCCAGGCAAAGGCCATGGCCTCCATGGCGTCCATGTCGACCCCGGCTATTGTTGTGGTGGCGACCCGCCAGCCGGGCAGCAGCGCGGCCAGCCGTTCCATCAGTAGCGGGTTATGGCCGCCACCACCACACACCAGCAGCTCGCCGTCGGAAAAGTGGCGCACCTGCTGCGCAATGGCGGCGGCGGTAAACTCGGTTAGCGTCGCCTGTACATCGGCCACGGCTTCGTCGCCATCAAGCCGTGCATCGAGCCAGGCGTCGTTAAACAGCTCCCGGCCGGTGCTCTTGGGTGGCGGCAGCGCCAGCCAGGGTTCGGCCATCAGGCGCGCCAGCAGTGCCGGCAGCACCATACCCTGGCGGGCCAGGGCCGCATTCTTGTCATAAGGAGCGCCGGTATGGCGCCGGCACCAGGCATCCATCAGCATGTTGCCCGGGCCCACGTCGTAGCCCTGCACCGGCCGGCCCGGGGCCAGCACGCTGATATTGGCGATGCCGCCGATATTGACCACGATGCGCAGCCGCTCGGCATGGCCCAGCACCCGCTGATGAAAGGCGGGCACCAGGGGCGCACCCTGGCCGCCCAGGGCCATGTCCTTGCGGCGAAAATCGGTGATCGTGGTGATGCCGGTCAGGCCGGCGATGCGGTTGCCGTCCCCCAGTTGCAGTGAAAACGGCAGCTCGGCGTCGGGCTGGTGCCACACCGTCTGGCCGTGGCAGCCAATGGCGCTTACCTCGGCGGCCCGCAGGCCGGTGTCGGCCAGCAGTTGCAGCGTCACCTCGGCATAGGCCTGGCCCAGGGCCACGTCGAGCTCGCCCCACTCCCGGGCGGTCACGGTACCGCCAACCGCCAGCGCCAGCAGCCGCTCCCGCAGCAACGCATCAATGGGTGCGCTGACGGCGCCTTTGAGTTCAATGCGGCGACCGTCGGTGGCCACCAGAACGGCGTCGATGCCGTCCAGGCTGGTGCCGGACATGATGCCGATATAATGCTCCATTACCATTCCGGCGGCAGCTCCTGCAGCGGACTTATCGGTACGCTGATAACACCGTTTTCATAGGGCTGGGGCGCGGGTTCCGGCTCGGCCTGTACTTCGGGCTCGGGTTCTGGCGCCGCCGGCGGTGGCGGTGTGCCGCCGCAGCCAGCCAACAGCAGAACGGGAAGTAGCCACAGGGGGTTACGCATTGCGAATTTCTCCGGGTAGGGTCAGTATGGCGACCATTCAAGGTTGCCACAGGGCAATCCCGGCCGCCAGCGGGCGGCGCAACAAAAGATGAGGAAGCATCATGGCCTGCTGGCTGTTCAAAACCGAACCCGATACCTTTTCCATCGACGATCTGGCCCGCGCCAACACCCTGTGGGAAGGGGTTCGCAACTATCAGGCGCGTAATTTCCTGCGGGATGAGGTCAAGGAAGAGGACGAGGTGTTTATCTATCATTCCAGCTGCAGCCGGGTCGGTATCGCCGGGCTGGCGCGGGTGGTGCGCGCCGGCGTTCCCGACCCCTTTGCCTTTGACCCGGACAGCCCCTATTTCGATCCCAAGTCCGACCCGGCAAAGCCGCGCTGGTATGCGGTGGAACTCACCTTTGAGCGCAGGCTGCCGTTGCTGCCCCTGGCCGCGCTCAAGGCCAATCCGGCCCTGGCCAACATGCCGCTGGTGAAAAAGGGCAACCGGCTGTCGGTGATGCCGGTTACCGATGCCGAGCGGCAGGCCATTCTGGGCATGACGGGGGTGTGAGCCCGGCAGCAGTGACGTAGGTTGGCGATGAGCGATGCGAATTCACAACATTCCGCAGCTGGCTGTGTGTTGGAATTCGCTACGCTAATTCGCAACCTACAGGTAACCCTGCTGCTGCATCCTTGCATGGCTTCCCAGCCGGCGAGTTAATCGGACTACAGCTCAAACACCCGGGCCAGGTAGCGGGCCACGCCGTCTTCGTCGGCGCTGTGGGTGCGAGCATGGTGAGGCAGGGCATCCTGCAACCGAGTGTGGGCGTTGGCCATCACCACGCCGGTGCCGGCCCGGCGCAGCATTTCATAGTCGTTCATACCATCGCCAAAGGCGATCACCCGCTCCATCGGCGTCTTGCTTCGTTCGGCCAGTGACGCCATGGCCGATCCCTTGTTGACCGCGCCATGCATGACTTCCAGGCAGATGGGCAATGAAAAGGTGATATTGAGTTTGTCGCCGAAGTGAGCCAGCAGCATGTCTTCCACCTCGATCAGCTGGTCGTGGCTGCCGGCGTAAAACACCTTGTCCACGCCCTCAATGGACAGTTGCCCGAGGTCGGTCACACGATAGCGAAAGGGGCTGTCGGGGCAGAAGTCGAGCAGGGCGGGCAGGGGCTCTTCCACCAGCCAGTGATCGCCCTGATACAGGTTGAGGTGCACCCCCGGCAGGCGAAAGCGAAACAACAGATCCTCGACCATGTGCGGCGGAATGGCACGGCTGTGAAGCAGCCGGTCCTGGGCGTCGTGAATGCGGGCACCATTGCTGGTGATCAGGCTCACGTTCAGCCCCAGTTGATCGCGAATGGCGCGCACGTCCACATGATGGCGGCCGGTGGCCACAATAAACTCCACGCCCCGACGGGTCAGTTCGTGCAGCACCTCGCGAGTGTAGTCGGAAATGCGGTGCTGGCTGTTGAGCAAGGTGCCGTCCAAATCGGAGACGATCACGTCATACATGGCTGGTTTTCCGTGGTTCAGGGGTGTTGTTCAAAAAAAGCCAGCACCGCCTTTAGTGCGCGGTTGCGGTATTTGTCCTGCTCAAGAAAGAGCTCGTGGGCGGCACCCTTGATGCGTTTGGGACCACCGCCGTCACAGTGGCGCAGGGCTTGGCAAAAGGCGTCCTGGGCCTCGTTGCTCACCACCACGTCTTGGCTGGATT
Organism: Oceanimonas doudoroffii; assembly: GCF_002242685.1. Taxonomy (NCBI): domain Bacteria; kingdom Pseudomonadati; phylum Pseudomonadota; class Gammaproteobacteria; order Aeromonadales; family Aeromonadaceae; genus Oceanimonas; species Oceanimonas doudoroffii. The sequence continues at coordinate 69,550 of NZ_NBIM01000003.1, read as the reverse complement.
GCAGCACCAGCAGCGGGGTGGTTATCTGGCGGGCGCGGGCGATGGTGCGGTCACCGGCGGCCAGGCTCTCCTCCAGCCATTGCAGACTGACCCCGCCCAGTTGCAGCTCAGGGCGGTCCCGGTACAGCTCGCGAAACAGTTGGTAGCGTACTTCGCTGTGGGTAAGCTCATTGTCGGCAAAGGGCGTTTCCTCATAGCCACCCTGACCGGGGGCATAGCAGACATCGCGGCCGAGCCAGCGGCAGCCGGTACCCAGCACCGAGACCAAGCCGTCGGCCAGCCAGCGGGGCAGGGGACCGAGATAAATGCCCATCATGGGAGAAGACAGCGCCGCCGCCTGCACCTGCACACTGGTTTTGCTCAGCCACAGCGCCGCTATGGTACCCCCCATGGAGTGGGCCAGCAGATACACCGGCTGTGGGCCCGCGGGCAACACCACCTGCCGCATGAACAGCTCCAGATCCTGCACATAATCGTCAAAGTCGGCCACATGACCCATCAGTGGATCGTCGGTGAGCCGAGGTGCCAGGCCCTGACCCCGGTGATCATAGAGGTAGACGTTATAGCCGTTTTCAAACAGATCCCGTGCCAGTTCCTGGTATTTGAGGTAGGACTCGGTGCGGCCGTTGATCAGCACCAGGGTGCTGCCGTGTTCCGAATCGCGCAGGGCGGCCCAGGGCAGGGAGAGGTCATGATGGCCGGTGAAGCGGCCTTCGGTGGCGTGGGTCTGCCAGTATTGCTGCAGGCCACTCAGACCCAGCATGCTCAGCTCGGCTTCGGTGGTCAGGCGCGGCGTTTGGGCAATGGCGGTGTTCATGGCAAGGCAGATCCCCAGCAGCAGCAGGCGGGAGAGCATGGAGGGCTCCGATCGGTTATGAATGACGGCATAGCCCCAGTGTAGCGTGAAAGACTTCGTGTGAGGAGTGAGGTGTGAGGGGGCCGTTTCTCCTCACCCCTCACTCCTTACCCTTCATCAGATCATTTACGCTGGCGATACACCTTGAGCACATTGGGGGTGACACGAATCTTGCGCATGATGTTGGCCAGGTGAATGCGGCTGCGAGTGGTGATCAGCAGGTCGACCACATACACCCGGCCGTCTTTTTCTTCGGTGGCAATGCTGTGAATGTTGGCACCGGTCGCGGCAATCACATTGGCCAGCTCCGCCAGGGCGCCCTGGTGGTTGACGATTTCGATGGCGATTTCGGTTTTGAATTCGTAGTCGAAGTCCTGCTCCATGTCCCACTGTACCGCCAGGTACTTGTCGGGCTCCTTGCCATAGCCGCGAATGTTCTTGCACGACTCCAGGTGTACCACCAGGCCCCGGCCCGGGCTGATGTGGGCCACGATGGGATCTCCGGGAATGGGCCGGCAGCAGTTGGCAAAGTTGAGCAACATGTCGTCGGCGCCGCGAATGGGCATTTTCTTCACCGTCTTCTGACGCTCTCTCGGAGTGTCGTCCAGCAGCCGGCGGGCCACCACCACGCTCATGGCGTTGCCCAGGCCAATGTCGGCCAGGAGGTTATGAATGGAGCCGTGTTTGGTGTCTTTCAGCACCTGTTCGACCCGTTCTACTGGAATGTCTTCCAGGTTCTTGGCTCCCAGGGCGTGATTGAGCAGGCGCCGGCCCAGCATGACCGACTCCTCGGTGCGCAGGTTCTTGAGGAACTGCCGAATCTTGGTGCGTGCTCGCGAGGTAACCACAAAGTTGAGCCAGGCGGCGTTGGGGCGGGCGCTGGGGGCGGTAATGATTTCCACGGTCTGGCCCGAGTGCAGCGGCTGGCTCAGCGGATAGGGCTGGCGATCCACCCGGGCGCCGACGCAGGCGTGGCCGATGTCGGTGTGCACGGCATAGGCGAAATCGACGGCGGTGGCGCCGGTGGGCAGCTCCAGTATGCGGCCTTCCGGAGTGAACACGTAGATTTCGTCGGGGAACAGGTCGGTTTTGACCCCTTCGATAAACTCAAAGGACGAGCCGGCACTCTGCTGCAGCTCCAGCAGGCTCTGCATCCAGCGCTGGGCCCGCACCTGGGCGGTGGTGCCTGAGGCTTCGCCGTCCTGTTTGTAGGCCCAGTGCGCGGCCACACCCTTGTCGGCCATCTGATCCATGTATTCGGTGCGGATCTGCACCTCCACCGGCACCCCGTGGGGGCCCACCAGGGAGGTGTGCAGCGACTGATAGCCGTTGGTCTTGGGAATGGCGATATAGTCCTTGAACCGGCCCGGGCGGGGCTTGAACAGGGTATGCATCTGCCCCAGCACGCGGTAGCAGGTGTCGATGTCCTTCACGATCACGCGAAAGGCATAGATGTCCATTACCTCGTGGAACTGCAGCTCTTTTTTCACCATCTTGTTGTAGATGGAGAACAGGTTCTTTTCCCGGCCCTTGACCTGGGCCTCGATGTGGGCGTCGTCCAGTCGTCCCTGAATCTCGGCCAGAATCGACTCGATGATCTCGCGGCGATTGCCTCGGGCCCGGCGCACCGACTCCCGCAGTACCCGGGTACGCATGGGATAGAGGGCTTCCAATCCCAGCTCTTCCAGCTCGTTCTTGATGCTGTGAATGCCCAGGCGATTGGCGATGGGGGCGTAGATTTCCAGGGTTTCCCGGGCGATGCGCCGGCGCTTGTCCGGGCGCAGCGCCCCCAGGGTGCGCATGTTGTGGGTGCGGTCGGCCAGCTTGATCAGAATGACCCGAATATCCTGGGTCATGGCCAGCACCATCTTGCGGAAGTTTTCGGTCTGGGCTTCCTTGCGGTTGCGGAACTTGAGCTTGTCGAGTTTGGAGACCCCTTCCACCAGCTCGGCCACGGCACTGCCAAACTGCTCGTCGAGCATCTCCCGGGTCACCGGGGTGTCTTCAATGGTGTCGTGCAGCAGCGCCGCCATCAGGGTTTCCTGATCCAGGCGCATCTCGCACAGAATGCGGGCAACGGCAACGGGGTGGGTAATGTAGGGTTCGCCGCTGGAGCGGGTTTGCCCCTGATGGGCATCGCGGGCGACGATGTAGGCGGCCTTGAGTTGCGCCATCTGCTCCGGGGGCAGATAGGTGACAGCGAGTTCTTTCAGCGGTTCGAACAGATACAAGGAAATACCCCGACAGAGAATGCCGTTAACACGCGATAAAAAGCAGTGGGCCCGCCAGGCGGGCCCCGTCGGCCAGGGCCGAGAAGGATCAGCCGCGACCTTCGGTAATGGCGGCCACGGCGGCCAGTTCGGCGGCTTCCAGCTCCTGCTGTTCCTGACGATCCTGGGCATCCATTACGGCATGGTTGACCAGGCCTTCTTCGATTTCGCGCAGGGCGATAACGGTGGGCTTGTCGTTCTCTTCTTCTACCAGGGCATCTTTGCCCTGGGTAGCCAGCTGGCGGGCGCGGCGGGCTGCAACCAGCACCAGATCAAAACGGTTGCCAACCTGTTCTACGGCATCTTCAACGGTAACGCGGGCCATAACAGACTCCAATGACTAAAAAAGGTGCAAAATTCTAATGGATATTAGCTTATTCCGCCAGTAGCCGGGAAAGCAAGTCCTGGTAGCGGACCGCCTGTTTGGCGGTATTGGCGCGCTCGGCCTCGATAATGGCGCTGAGCTGGTTGAGCGCATGCTCAAAGGTGTCGTTGACCAGCAGATAATCGTACTCGTCGTAGTGGGACATTTCCGACACCGCCTTGGCCATGCGTCCCTGTATGACTTCGGCGCTGTCCTGCTGGCGGGCATTGAGCCGGCGTTCCAGCTCTTCCCGGCTGGGCGGCAGAATAAAGATGGACTTGGCGCTGGGAGATTGCTCCCGAATCTGGCGGGCACCCTGCCAGTCGATATCGAGCAGAATGTCGATCCCCTGGGCCAGCTGTTGATCAATCCACTCTCGGGAGGTGCCGTAATAGTTGCCGAACACTTCGGCCCATTCGTAAAAGGCCCCCCGGTTAATCAGGGCCTTGAACTCGGGTTTGTCGACGAAGTGATAATGCACGCCGTGCTCTTCGCCCGGACGGGCGCTGCGGGTGGTATGCGACACGGAAACCTGCAACCGGCCATCGGTGCTGGGGCGGTCAAGCAGGGCCTGGATCAGGCTGGATTTGCCCGCGCCACTGGGAGAGGAAATAATGAATAGGGTACCGATGTGCGCCATAGTGTTCTGCCCGTTCGTGATACGTCCCGAGCCGCCAGCCGGGATCAGGGGCGGCCAATCCTACCAGAAAGCCGGAAATAAAAAAATGGCCGTTGCAAATGCGACGGCCAGTCAAAAAGTAACTATAGCTTGCTGCGGAAGTGCCCTCCACGCAGATTTCATTATGATCAGCAGCTCGCTTCGGCTCTATCAGTTTTTTCCTGCCGGAAACTTCGTAATTTCCGAGTTATTTTTGGTGATTGTGCGGTGACGCAAGCATTTCTGGTCGGTACCGGTCTGCATGTTCGGCCTTAAAAAAGTTGAAATAAAGGAGCGGAACCATGTGGCAAGTCGAGACCCTGCTGCGGCAGTCGGTACCCGTTGATACCCTTTTTATTCACTCCCACGACATGAGCCTGTACACGGTGGAAGCGGAGATAGATGGTGAACGACACCCGCTGGGTGACGCGGGGCGAGTGTTGTCCTTTCGCTGTATTGAACAGGTTCGGCAGCGGCTGGCATCGCTGATGGTGGTGCGCTGCGTGTTGGTGCAGGTGTCGGCCTATCAGGAAATGGTGGGGCAGGCGCCGGCGGCCCCGCCCATGGAGCTGGAGCTGAGCTGGCCTGGCTGGCAGGCCGAGGGCTGAACTTCAGCCATCGGGTGTGTCCCGGCGTACCACGTCAACCTTGTGCTGTTCCTTGGTCCACTTCCCCTGGGGCTTGTCGATGTACTGAAAGTACTCGTTGGTAAAGCTGCCCTGGCTGCAGGTGTGGCGATACCAGGTGGTGGGCACTTGCCGGTAGTCCAGCACCTGGTTGAATACCCCTGGCCCGGTCATGTCGTATACGCCAGTGATGGTGTTTTCCCGAATATTGGTGAGCACGCGATCGATCAGGGCCGCCAGGTTGGGGTTGTCGGGCTTGCTGGCGATAAAGTAGTTGGTCAGCTCGTTGTTCTTGCGAATGATATAGAGCTCGTCGTGATGCGAGCGAATGGTATACCCCAGCGGCCACACCGCGTGGGCGTCGATATCCAGGTAAACGCCACCGTATTTGTGCAACACCAGCAATCGCCAGAAGTCCGCCTGGGCGGCGCCGATCTGCAGCCGAGAATAGGCCGCAAAAATCTCCGGCGAGTAGTGGGCCTGAATAAACTCGGCCCGGGCTTCGGTGATCATGAAGCGATACTCAAAGGTGGGTGACATGATGCGGTTAAACAGGTAGTTCAGGTATACCGGCAGGGTGGCCTTGTCGGTGTAATTGGTCTGCCAGATGATGCGCGGAATGGGCCTGCCTGGCCCCTTTATCAATGGCGCGGAACGCGCCGGCAGGGTAAAGCGCTTGTTGGGAAAAACGTAGTGAAAACCATAGCTCAGCACCTTGGTAAGGTTGGCGACAAGCCTGATCAACCGGTTGGCAAGGACTATATGCGCCTTCACGGAAACCTCATGTGATTGTTAGTGGCGTAAACAATCCGGTCATTTTAGCATGCCTGAATCGTGAGCCGACCTCCAATGTCGGCTCACGACCAGATTCATTGATCGAAAGGGGTTACCGTTCGTTCGTCACTTCGCTTGTTGCTCGTGTTCGGCCTGCGCGTAATTCTGTGGATACAGGGCTCGGCGGGCGGTCTCGTCCAACTCGGTCTTGAAGTTGGCCTGTTTGGCCAGCTGACGAGCCCTGGCCACCGCCGGGCGGGCATCGATGGCGCTGAACCAGCGTTGCAGATTGGTGTAGGGAGCCAGGCCATCTTCACCCAATACCACACTGGCCTTGTCGATCCAGCCCCAGGCGGCGATGTCGGCGATGGTGAAGTCGTCACCCACTATGTAGTCGCGCCCTTCCAGGTGAGTATTCAGCACTTCGTAGTGGCGCTGTGCCTCGCGCAGGTAACGATTAATGGCATAGGGCAGTTTTTCCGGGGCGGCGTGACGAAAATGCACCGACTGTCCTGAATAGGGTCCCAGTCCGGTGGCGATGAACATCAGCCAGGAGAGTAACTCCCCCCGCAATGCCGGGGCGGCGCCCAGCTGGCCGCTTTTTTCCGACAGATAAAGCAGAATGGCATTGGAATCAAACACCCGCTGCCCGTCATCCACGATCGCCGGTGTCTTGCCGTTGGGATTGATGGCGCGGTAGGCGGGTGTGTGTTGCTCGCCCTTGAGGGTATCTACCGGAGCCAGTTGGTAGGGTAGGCCGGTCTCTTCCAGAAACAGGGCAACCTTCATCGGATTGGGAGTGTGATGAAAATAAAAGGTGATCATGATTTCGTCCTTATGGTTGGAGGATGACTGCTTGAACACTCATTCAAGCGCGATATGAACAATCGTTCAAGTGAAATCTGAACGGATGTTCAGGCGCCTTGTTTTAGCGTTGGGGCGAACTTGCGTGATGGCGGTTGGATTAGGGCGTGGTAACGGGATAACATTGAACATGTGTTCAAAAGGGGGAGTCATGGTAAGTCAAGCAAAATACGACCGTGCGCAGGCCATTCGGCAGGCAACCGAGCTGTTCTGGGCCAGGGGGTTTCATGCCACCTCCATGCGTACCATCCAGGCGGCCATCGACATGCGCCCGGGCAGCATTTATGCGAGCTTTGGCAGCAAGGAAGGCCTGTTTCAGGAAGCGCTGACCCATTACGCCCGGTCCAGCCGCTCCCGTCTGGCGGCCTGTGTTGAAAGGGCCTCATCCCCCCTTGAAGGGTTACGAAGCTTTGTCACCGAGGTGGTGATTGAATGTCGAGAAACGGCGCCCAACGGCATGTGTATGCTGGTCAAGACCATCGCCGAACTGACCTCGGATCATGCAGATTTGCTGGCACTGGCCAGACGGTTGCTTAAAGAGGTGGAAGCGGCCTTTGCCGGCGTGCTGAGACAGGCCCAGGAAGAAGGTGAGGTTGACGCCGCAAAAAGCCCGGAGCGCATGGCGTGTTACCTGCAGGTGCAGCTGATGGGGCTGCGCGCCTATGCCAGGGCCAACGAAGGGGATGAGCTCATACGGGCGCTGATAGACGATGTGTTTGCCAACCTGAAGCCAGCGCCAAGCGGCAGCAAGGGCTGAGTAAAAAACAAAAAAGCCCCTGTTTACAGAGGCTTGAGAGTTATTCGAGGCCGGTTCGTATTACTCAATATTCTGAATCTGCTCGCGCATCTGCTCAATCAGCACCTTCAGCTCTACTGCGCTGGCGGTGATGTCGGCGTTGATGGACTTTGATCCCAGCGTGTTCGACTCGCGGTTGAACTCCTGCATCATAAAGTCCAGGCGCCGACCGCAGGGGCCGCCCTTTTTCAGGATCTTGCGGGTTTCGGCAATGTGAGCGGTGAGCCGGTCCAGTTCTTCGGCCACGTCTACCTTTTGGGCCAGCAGTACCATTTCCTGCTCCAGCCGCTGGGCGTCCAGTTCAATTTTGGCTTCTTCAAAGCGGTCCCGCAGGCGCTGGCGCTGCCATTCCATGATGGCGGGCATGTTGGCGCTGACCTTCGCCACTTCCTGTTCAATGCCGGTGAGGCGCTGCTCGATCAGGGCCTTGAGCTTGTCGCCTTCACTGGCGCGGGCGGCGAGGAAATCGTTGATGACGTCGTCCAGGCCTTTCAGCAGCGCCTGGCCGATGGCGTCCATGTCCTGGGCCTGGGCTTCCATCACCCCGGGCCAGCGCAGAATGTCCACCGGGTTCAGGGTGCCCTGACCGGCCTTTTCCATCACCCAGGTGGCGCCTTCAATCAGCTGCTCGGCCAGCGCCTTGTTGATGTGCAGCTCGCCCTGACTGGCCTGATTGCTTTCAAAGCGCAGGGCACATTCCACCTTGCCTCGCTGCAACCGGGCGCGCAGTTTTTCCCGCACCATGGGCTCCAGACCGCGGAACTGCTCGGGCAGCCGAGTATAGGTTTCCAGGTAGCGCTGGTTGACCGAGCGCAGTTCCCATACGGCGGTGCCCCAGTCCTGTTTGAATTCCTGCCGGGCAAAGGCGGTCATGCTGTGGATCATGCGGTTTCCATTTTGTGTCATAAAGGTAATCACAAAGTGTGACACAGCCGGGCCCGGTCGCCAATGTTGGGCGGCATGCATTGGGCCGGCGCTTTCTTTATAATGCCCCGGTTTGCCCGCCGGGCAGCGCCACTTTGACCTACAGGAGAACACCATGACCGAACGAGCTTCAGGCCGGGCGGCGGACGAAATTCGCCCCGTGACCATTACCCCGAACTATACCCGTCATGCGGAAGGCTCCGTGCTGGTGGAGTTTGGCCATACCAAGGTGCTGTGCACCGCCTCGGTGGAAAAAGGCGTACCGCGTTTTCTGCGTGGTCAGGGCCAGGGTTGGGTTACCGCGGAATACGGCATGCTGCCGCGTTCCACCCACAGCCGCATGGCCCGGGAAGCGGCCCGAGGCAAGCAGGGCGGTCGCACCATGGAAATTCAGCGGCTGATCGGGCGCTCGCTGCGTGCCGCCATGGATCTGGAAAAGCTGGGTGAATACACCATTACCGTGGACTGTGATGTCATTCAGGCCGACGGCGGCACCCGTACCGCCGCCATTACCGGCGCCTGCGTGGCCCTGGCTCATGCCCTGAACTGGATGCAGGCCGAGGGCATGATAGTGCACAATCCGCTCAAGACCCTGGTGGCGGCCATTTCCGTGGGCATGGTGGATGGTCAGGCGGTGGCCGATCTGGAGTACACCGAAGACTCAAAGGCGGAAACCGACATGAACGTGGTAATGACCGCCGAAGGCAACATGATTGAAGTACAGGGTACCGCGGAAGCCGCGCCCTTCAGCCACGACGAGCTGCTGGCCATGCTGGCGCTGGCGCGCAAGGCGGTCAACGAGCTGGTTGAGCATCAGCGCCGAGTGATTGCCGGCTGATCGCGGCAAATGCCCTTAACTTATTGAATGACATTGCGGAGAGCAGCATGAAAGCCTACCAGCGTGAGTTTATTGAATTTGCCATGGCCAAACAGGTGTTGAAGTTTGGCGAATTCACCCTGAAATCCGGGCGCAAAAGCCCCTATTTCTTTAACGCCGGCCTGTTTAACAGTGGCCGCGACCTGGCCCGTCTGGGCCGTTTTTACGCCGCCGCCCTGGTGGATGCGGGTGTGCAGTACGACGTGTTGTTTGGCCCGGCCTACAAGGGCATTCCCATTGCCAGCGCCACCGCGGTACAGCTGGCGGAAGTACACGATCAGGACGTACCCTACTGCTTTAACCGTAAGGAAGCCAAGGAGCACGGCGAAGGCGGCAACCTGGTGGGCAGCCCGCTGGCCGGCCGCATCATGCTGGTGGACGACGTGATCACCGCCGGTACCGCCATTCGTGAGTCCATGGACATCATTCAGGCCAACGGCGCCGAGCTCGCCGGCGTGCTGATTGCACTGGACCGGCAGGAAAAGGGCAAGGGCGAGCTGTCCGCCATTCAGGAAGTGGAGCGGGATTACAACGCCGAGGTGACCGCCATCATTACCCTTGGCGATCTGATCGAGTACCTGAGCGAGCAGCCGGAGATGGCCGAGCATCTGGAACGGGTGCGGGCCTACCGTGAGCAATACGGTATCTGACGAAGTCATCTAAATTAATAAAAAAGCCGCTGAAAAGCGGCTTTTTTGTAGGTAAATGCGGCGTTCAGGCCTTTTCTTGCCGGAACAGGTGCACATCCATCTGCGGAAAGGGAATGCCGATGTTGTTGGCGTCCAGTTCGTTCTTGATTTTTTCCAGCAGATCGAACTTCAGGTTCCAGTAGTCTTCCGCCTTTACCCAGGGGCGCACGATAAAGTCGACGGAGGAGGCGCCCAGATTGCTGACCGCAATGCGGTAGGCGGGGTCTTTCAGTACCCGGGGCTCTTCATCGAGAATGCGGGTCAGTACGTCGCGGGTGAGTTTGAGATCGGCGTTATAGGCCACGCCAATCACCAGGTCGAGGCGGCGGGTGCTCTCCTTGGAATAGTTGACGATGCTGTCGTTGAGGATCTTGGAATTGGGCACCACTATCATGCGGTTATCGGGGGTCATCAAAATGGTGGTGAAAATCTGCACCGATTGCACGGTGCCGGCGGTGCCGCCCGCCTCGATGTAGTCACCGGCCTTGAAGAAGCGAAAGCCAATCAGCAGCACGCCGGCGGCAAAGTTGGACAGCGACCCCTGCAGTGCCAGGCCGATGGCCAGACCGGCGGCACCCACCACGGCCACGAAGGACGCGGTCTGCACCCCTACCCGGCTGAGCGAGGCGATGATCACAAAGGCCAGCAGGCCGTATTTGAGCAGGCTGGTAACAAAGTCGGAAATGGTGCTGTCGACCTTGCGCGCCTTGAGCACTCGGTTCAGGCCACCGGTGAGCATGCCCACGGCGACAAAACCGATCACCAGGGTGAGCAGGGCGGCGGCCATGTTCACCGTGTAGCGAATGATCAGCTCCTGGTTGTTGGCTATCCAGCTCTGGGCTTCCTGCAGAAACTGGGTGTTGAGCAATTCTGTTTCCATTTTCTCGTGCCTCTGTCGTTATTGAAGTAAAAGCGGGGCGGGCTTACACCGCCGCCAGCTGCCGGTGCAGCAACTGCCAGTGGCTGTCGAAATTGTGTGTGGGCCTGAGCTTGAACTGACTGCGCACATACTGATTGATACGGCCTTCCACATAGGCCAGCAACAGGTTGGCCAGCACGGTTTCGTTTTCGGCATAACCGTCGCCTTCGTACAGGCGGCGTTCGCGCATAATCTGCTTGAGCTGGGTTTCCAGTCGGTCAAACAGCTGGTTGATGCGGGCCAGCAACCGCTCGTGCTCGCCCTGCAGGGCGTCGCCGTTGAGCAAGCGGGTAATGCCAGGATTGCGCTCGCAAAACCCCAGCACCAGCTGCAGTATGTAGCGCAGCCGCAGGCTGCTGTCCTTTTCGTCCTGCAGTATGAGATTGATGCGGGAAAACAGGGTTTCCTCAATAAAGTCGATCAATCCCTCAAACATGCGTGCCTTGCTGGGAAAGTGCCGGTAAAGGGCGGCTTCCGACACGCCCACCGCCGCGGCCAGCTTGGCGGTGGTAATGCGCTGCCCCGGGCTGGTTTCCAGCATGTGGGCCAGCGCCTGCAGGATCTGCTCCCTGCGGTTTTTCCTGTTCTGGTTATTGTTGGCCATGAAGGTGTCCGGTTGGTTAGTGGCGACCGGAAGAGCCGAATCCGCCTTCTCCCCGCTCGCTTTGATCAAAATCGTCAACCAGTGTGAACTGGGCTTGTACCACCGGCAGAATCACCAGCTGGGCAATGCGTTCGCCCGGCGCAATGGTGAAGCTGTCGTTGCTACGGTTCCAGCAGGATACCATCAGCTGGCCCTGATAGTCAGAGTCGATCAACCCCACCAGGTTACCCAGCACAATGCCGTGCTTATGACCCAGACCGGAGCGGGGCAGTATGGTGGCGCACAGCCCGGGGTCCTTAATGTGAATGGCCAGGCCGGTGGGCAGCAATTGCGTTTCACCCGGGGCCAGGGTCAAGGGCTCATCCAGGCAGGCGCGCAAATCCAGGCCGGCGGAGCCGGGGGTGGCGTAGGCGGGCAGGGGAAAGTCGGTGCCGACCCTGGGGTCGAGAATTTTCAGCTCAATGGAGGTCATGATATCGCTTCGCAATCAATGTCAGTAACTGTTCGGCCAGCTCGGCTTTGCCGGCCAGGGGTAAATGGTGTTGGCCGCCGGGCCAGAACACGCTCAGGGCATTTTGGTCGCTGTTAAAGCCACGATCACTGCCGGAAACGTCGTTGGCGGCGATCATGTCGAGGTTTTTACGCTTGAGTTTGTCGAGGGCGTATTTTTCCACATCCCGTGTTTCGGCGGCAAACCCCACGGTAAAGGGTTTGTGTTGCAGTGAGGCGACCGAGGCCACGATATCCGGATTTTTGGTCAGCTCCACCACCATATTATCGGCTTGAGTCTTCTTGATCTTGTGCGATGCCACCACTTTTGGTGCATAGTCGGCCACGGCGGCGCAGGCGATAAAGATGTGCTGTTCGCCAATGCCGGCCATGACGGCGTCATGCATGTCTTGCGCACTTTCCACATTTACCCGCCGCACCCCGGTGGGAGTGGCGAGCGTGACCGGACCGCTCACCAGGGTCACTTCGGCTCCCAACGCTCGTGCCGCGGTGGCCAGGGCAAAGCCCATCTTGCCCGAGCTGTGGTTGGAGATATAACGCACCGGATCCAGGGCTTCCCGGGTGGGGCCGGCGGTGAGCATCAGTTTCAGCCCGGTCAGGGGCCGCGCCTTCGGGGCAAAGTGCCGTTCCACCTCGGCCACCAGCGCCATGGCTTCCAGCATGCGGCCCGGGCCCACGTCGCCACAGGCCTGCTCTCCCTGGGCCGGGCCCCAGACATGAGCGCCACGGGCTTTGAGGGTGGCCAGGTTGGTCTGCGTGGCCGGGTGGCGATACATCTGCTGGTTCATGGCCGGGGCCACCGCCAGCGGTGCCGCCGTGGCCAGCGCCACCGTGGTGAGCAGATCGTCGGCCATGCCCGCCGTAAGCCGAGCCAGGGTGTTGGCGCTGGCGGGGGCGATCAGCAGCAGATCGGCCCATTTGGCCAGTTCAATATGGCCCATGCCGGCCTCGGCCGCTGGATCGAGCAGGGCGTTGGACACCGGCTCGCCCGATACCGCTTGCAGGGTCAGCGGGGTAATGAATTCCTGGGCGGAGGCGGTCATGATCACGCGTACCTCGGCGCCGCGCTCCTTGAGCCGGCGTACCAGCTCGGGCACCTTGTAGGCGGCAATGCCGCCGGTGATGCCGATGACAATGCGTTTTCCTGCAACAGACATGGCGGTGGTCTCCTGGTTAAGAGCCGGCAAGATTATCACAATCGTTTCCCGCTGTGGGCTAGGCTTAACCTTCCAGACTCAATTGTGCTGGAGCAAGGAGGCATGGGAATGAGCATCAAGGACTGGCCCGCAGACGAGCGCCCGCGGGAGAAATTGCTGAGTCGGGGCGCGGGCAGCCTGACGGACGCGGAGCTGCTGGCCATTTTTCTGCGCACCGGTGCCAAGGGCATGGACGCGGTCACCCTGGCTCGCACCCTGCTTGCGCAGTTTGGCTCATTGCGCGGCCTGATGCAGGCGGAGGCGCGTCAGTTTTGTGAAGGGCCCGGCCTGGGTCTGGCCAAATACGTGCAATTAAAGGCCAGCATGGAACTGATGCGTCGCTTTCTGGATGAGCGGTTAAAGCGGGAGCATGCCCTCACCAGCCCGGATCTGACACGGGAGTTTCTGCAGTTGCGATTGCGGGACCAGCCTCGGGAAGTCTTTGCCTTGCTGCTGCTCGATAACCAGCACAGGGTCATTGAATTTCACGAGCTGTTTTTTGGCACCCTGGATGCGGCGGCGGTGTATCCGCGAGAAATCGTCGCCCTGGCGCTCAAGCAGGGTGCCGCCGCGGTGATTTTGGTGCATAATCATCCATCCGGAGTGGCCGAGCCCAGCCGGGCGGATCGCATGATCACCGAGCGTATACAGGCCGCCCTGGGGTTGCTGGATATTCGCGTGCTGGACCATCTGGTCATCGGCGACGGCGAAACCGTATCTTTTGCCGAGCGTGGCTGGCTTTGAACGCCGGGCGTTTGGCTTATTGTTGATCTCGAGCTGAATTTGCTGTATAAATTGCCGCCTTATTTTGCCCCGACTGACGGCCAACGGGGTATCATTGCTCGAGCAAAAGTAAGTTTTGGAGAAGACTGACATGTCTAAAGTATGCCAAGTAACTGGTAAGCGGCCAGCTGTTGGTAACAACCGCTCTCACGCGAACAACGCCACCAAGCGTCGCTTCCTGCCCAACCTGCAAACTCACCGTTTCTGGGTTGAGAGCGAAAAGCGTTTTGTAAAACTGCGCATTACCACCAAAGGTATGCGTATTATCGACAAGAAAGGTATCGACAGTGTCCTGGCTGACCTGCGTGCCCGTGGCGAAAAGGTCTAAGGAGATAACACATGGCTTCTAAAGGTATTCGCGAGAAGATCCGCCTGAACTCCAGCGCCGGTACTGGTCACTTCTACACCACTACCAAGAACAAGCGCAACATGCCTGAAAAAATGGAAATCAAAAAGTTTGATCCCGTTGTTCGTCAGCATGTGATCTACAAAGAAGGCAAAATCAAGTAAGGTTTTGCCCTCTCAAAAAACCCGGCTTTGGCCGGGTTTTTTTATGCCTGGTGTCCGGGCTATACTGCCGCCGCCGTGGAGTGAAGGAGAGTGCGAATGCCGGAATTGCCGGAAGTGGAAGTCAGTCGTCTGGGCATTACCCCGCACCTGCTTGGGGAGTCGGTGATGCGGGTAGTGGTACGCAATGCCAGCTTGCGCTGGCCGGTGCCGGCAGACATTCAGGAGCTTACCGGGCTGACCGTGACCGGCATACGCCGTCGGGCCAAATATCTGTTGCTGGAAACCGACTGGGGCACCGCCATTTTGCATCTGGGCATGTCCGGCAACCTGCGGGTGTTGCCTCACGGCACCCCGGCCGGCAAGCACGATCATGTGGACATAGAATTTGCCAACGGCAAGCTGCTGCGGCTGAATGACCCGCGCCGCTTTGGCTGTCTGCTGTGGACCCGCGAGCCCGCAGAGAAACACCCGCTGCTGGCGAAGCTGGGCCCGGAGCCGCTCACCGATGACTTTGATGGCGACCACCTGTTTACTCGCAGCCGGGGCCGCAAGACTGCGGTAAAGCAATTCATTATGGACAACCATACCGTGGTGGGGGTGGGTAACATCTATGCCAATGAATCGCTGTTTGCGGCGGGTATTCATCCCCAACGTGAGGCGGGCAGCATCAGCCGGGCGCGCTACCTGAAACTGGCCGAAGAAATCAAAACCGTGCTGTCCCGGGCCATCGGACAGGGGGGCACTACCCTCAAGGACTTTACCGGCAGCGACGGCAAGCCCGGCTATTTTGTGCAGGAGTTGCAGGTCTATGGCCGGGCCGAGCAGCCCTGTGTGCAATGCGGCAGCCTGCTCAGGGAAATTCGCATGAATGGCCGCAGCACTGTGTTTTGCGGGCGCTGCCAGCGCTGAAAGCCCGTTACTGCCTGCTAGAGTGTGCACACTCGTCGGTCAAAGCGCACTACTTCGCCGGCACGCCGTAAACCCTTCCATGGGGGCTCCGTTGCGCCATCCCTGGCGCAAAGGGCGCGGCGAAGCAGACACCCTTTGCCCACCTCAGGTGAGCAAGGTGCCGACTGTTGTTGGTTTTCGGTGGTCGGCGCAGGAATTTCTCAAAGCGGCAGCGGGGATTGCCGTAGCCGACCGTCAAATGCCACGGATCGAACGTCCCAAGGGTGGGCTTGAAGCGAGTCGGCGGAGTGCACGCGCTGTCGCTTTGCGTTGCGGGTTCGTTCAATAGCGAGCGTTTACGCCAGCTTCTGCGCGATGGCTTCATGCACGGCATCGGGTACGAACTGGCCGATATCGCCACCGTGAATGGCCACTTCCTTCACCAGGGTGGAAGAGATAAAGGAGTTTTCCTCGGCCGGAGTAAGGAAGACGCTTTCAAGCTCCGGCATCAGCCGCCGATTCATGTTGGCCAGCTGAAATTCGTACTCAAAGTCCGATACCGCCCGCAGGCCCCGCACCAGTACGGTGGCGTTATATTCCTTGGCAAAGTCCACCAGCAGGCCGGAGAAACCGACTACAGTCACATTGCTCAGCTGCTGCTGTTCGATCACCTCTTTCACCAGTGCCACCCTCTCTTCCAGTTCGAACATGGGCCGCTTGCTGGGGCTGAAGGCCACGCCCACGATCACCTCGTCAAACAGCTGTGAGGCGCGTTCTATCAGGTCCAGATGGCCATTGGTGATGGGGTCGAAGGTGCCGGGGTAAATGACCCTGATGCTCATGACGGTTCCTTTTATCAAACGATGAACGAAAAGAATAAGGTACAATAGCGCGGCAAGAGAGCAAGCGGGAGAGCGGAATGAAACGAATACTGGTGGTGCGCAACGACAAAATCGGCGATTTCATGCTGGCCTGGCCGGCCTTTGCCCTGCTCAAGGCGTCCCTTGACTGCCATATTACCGCCCTGGTGCCCGGCTATACTCGGCCGCTGGCCGAGCTGTGCCCGAGCATTGACGCCGTGCTGGCGGATCCGGGCAAAAGCGCAGACGCTGCCGCGCAAAAATCCCTGCTGAAGCAGCTTGAAAGCGGTAACTTCGACGCCGTTATCTGCCTGTTCTCCAATTTTCGTAACGCCAGGCTGATGTGGCAGGCGGGCATTCCCCAGCGCTGGGCGCCGGCCACCAAGCTGGCCCAGGTGCTGTATAACCACAGGGTAAAACAGCGCCGCTCCGAGTCCGCCAAGCCGGAGTATGAATATAACCTGGATCTGGTACGGGCCTTTCTGGTCAAAAATGACATCACGCCGGTGGAGCCGGCCACGCCCTACCTGGGCTTTGACGCCTCTGAGCTGGCGACGTTTCGTGAGCAACAGGCGGCAGCGCTTGGTATTGATGCCGGCCGGCCCTGGTTGCTGGTGCACGCCGGCAGTGGCGGCTCGGCCAATAACCTGAATACGGCGCAGTATGCCGGGCTGCTCGACCGCCTGCAGGCGGCGTTTCCTGGGGTTCAACCTGTGCTCACCGCCGGGCCGGGGGAAGAGGACCTGGCGACAGAGGTGGCCGATATGGCCGGCGACGGTGCCGTGGTGGCCAGCGGGCTGCCGCTGCCGGACTTTTGCCGGCTGCTGGCCTGCGGCCAGCTGTTTGTGGCCGGCAGCACCGGGCCGTTGCATATTGCCGGCGCCCTGGATGTGCCCACCGTGGGCTTCTTTCCCCTGCGCCGCTCGGCCACCCCGCTGCGTTGGCGCCCGCTCAACAGCGAAGGCCGTCACCTGGCTTTTCACCCGCCCAAAGGCGCTGAGGCCGAAGACATGAGCAGTGTGGATGTAAAGGCGGTGACGGGCCAGATTAGTTCCTGGGCGGCCGAGTTTCTGTCCTGATCCAGAGATCGGCGTATTTCACAAAGGTGGAATGGGCCGACAGCAGGCTGAGCAGCAGGCCCTGCTTACCGTCAAGAAAGCCGGCCTTGAGCACATACATCTTCAGAAAGCAGCCGATGCCGTGCAACAGGCCTTGAGTGAGGGAACCTTTTTTGCCGCGCTGCTGGCGCTGCTCGGCCCAGGCGGCGGCATAGCCCGCCGACTTCACCAGATAGTGCTGCAGATCCCGGTAGGTGTAGTGGAGCAGATCGCCCTGCAGCGGTGAGATGGTGATGCCGGGGCCCGTCTCCACCTTTTCATGCACCAGCGCCTCGTTGTAGCCGGTGAGTGCCTTGGGGTAGAGCCGCAGAACCCGGTCCGGGTACCAGCCGCAGTGGCGAATGTAACGGCCAAACACCCAGGACAGGCGGGGAAGGGAATACACGGTGTTGTTGGTGGGGCTTTCCAGCACGGCTTCTATGCTGGCGCGCAGCTCGGGGGTGACCCGTTCGTCGGCATCGATCCACAACACCCAATCGGATTGCACCTTGCTCTGGGCCAGGCGGCGCTGAGGGCCAAAACCCGGCCACTGATCGTTGACAAAAAAGCGGGCGTCGGCGGACTCGGCTACGGCTCGGGTGCCGTCTGTGCTGCCCGAGTCCATCACCACGATTTCATCCACCCAGTCCAGGGTGGCGAGGCACTTGGCCAGGTTGTCGGCTTCGTTCTTGACGATCAGCACAGCGGCAAGGGTGGGGCGGTTCATGACGGCTCCTGTAATAGATTGAAATCACCACAGAGGCGGTCGAATTGCGCGGTTACTCGCTCAATGGTAATGCGCTTCATGGCGTGCTGATCCTTGACCCGGGTACGCCAGGGCAGCTCGGCGGGGGTCTTGCCGGTTTCCGCCAGTAGGGCCTCTTCGTAAACGCTGACCACATAATCCCGGCAATGATAGGGGCCGGTGCGGGCCGGGTTATGATGGGCATAGAGCCCCAGCACCGGAGTGCCGGTGAGGGTGGCCATGTGCGCCGGGCCGGTATCGGGGGCTACCACCAGGCTGGCCGTCTTGATCAATGCCATCAGCTCGGGAAGGCTGGTTCGACCCACCAGGTTTTCATCAATGTTGGCCGTCAGTTGTTCGATGCGGGCCGCCAGATCCCGTTCCATCTTGGCCGGGCTGCCGATCAGCATCACCTTCATGTCGCGCTTATGAGCATGATCGGCGAGGGCGGCATAGCCCTCGGCGGTCCAGTTCTTGTAGGCCTTGCTGGCGGCGGGACAGATTAGCAATAACGGTCGTTTATCCTTATGTTTGGCGGCCTGAGCTTGTGCTTCGGGCGTCACGGGCCAATGCCACCGAGGCGTTGTGTCAATCAACCCCAGTGTTCGGCCAAAGCCCATAAAGCCGTCCGCCACGTGTTCGCCCTTGGCCTCCACCTTGAGGTTGGTAAACAGCCATTGGCCGTCCTTGGCGCGTTCCCGTTCAAAGCCAAGGCGGTATTCGGCGCGAATGCCCAGGCTGACAATGCTGGCGCGCATGGCCGCCTGCATATGCAGCAGGGCATCAAAGCGGCGGCCGCGTAATTGCCGCCACAATCGGAGATAGGCTCGCCAGCCGGCGCTTTTGTCAAAGGTGACAATCTCGACATCGGGCAGCTGATCGAGCAGCCGGGCTTCGATTTTGCCGGTGATCCAGGTGATGCGGGTTTGTGGCCACTGGCGTTGTATGGCTTGCACCAGCGCCACCGTATGGCAACAGTCGCCAATGGCGGACAGGCGCAGCAAGCACAGGGAGGTGGGAGCCGAGGTGAAGACTGCCATAAGGGAACTCTTGTGGATTCTGAGTCCGGCATTATGCAAAGCCTTTTCGGCCATGTAAAATTCGGCTTTTCGCTGGGGGGAAGGCAATGGAACGAATTGAGCACGGCTCTGAAATTATCTGGTATGACCCGGACTGCTTTGGTGACTTTCACCGGGACTTTTTTGAGATCGACTTCTGGCGCGAGCACAACGCCATTCGCGGCAAGGCGGTGGGGCGCAATACTACCTGGTTTGTGGAAGATGAAGAGGGTCACAAGGTGCTGCGTCATTACTACCGGGGCGGCATGATCGGCCGGGTCATGGAAGACACTTTCCTGCATGTGGCCGAGTCCAAAAGCCGGGCCATGGCCGAATTTACCGTGCTGGCCAAGCTGCACCGCAAGGGCCTGCCGGTGCCGCGTCCCTGTGCCGCGCGCATGGTGCGCTCCAACCTGGTCTACCGGGCCGATATCATGCTGACCCGCATCAACAATGCTCGGGATTTGGTAGCCATACTGCAGGAAAGATCACTGAACGAGCAGGAATGGCAAAGTATTGGCCATACCATTCGCCGCTTTCACGATGCCGGCCTGTACCACGCCGATCTCAACAGTCATAACATCCTGCTGGATGACGGCGGCAAGAGCTGGCTCATTGACTTCGACAAGTGCCATTTTCGCCAGCCCGGCAGTTGGTCCCGGGAAAACATGGACCGCCTGCTGCGTTCATTCCGCAAGGAACTGAACCTGCACGAGGCTTTCCGCTGGAACGAGCAGGACTGGAAAGCCCTGCAACAGGGCTATCACAAGGCCAGCTGATTGGCGATGGTGTCCAGGGTGCGCGCCAGTGCGCCCTGATTGGCCCTGACCACCTTCAGGGCCGCGCTTCCCATGGTATTACGCTCTGGCTCGTGTTCAAGCAGCTCGGCCAGCGCCAGCGCCAGTGCTTCGCCATTGGCCACCACCCTGGCACCGCCGGCCTGGCGCAGTTCACGGGTAATGTCGCTGAAGTTGAAGGTTGAAGGGCCCGTCAGTACCGGCTTACCCAGGGCGGCGGGCTCCAGCAGGTTGTGGCCACCCCGCTCAATCAGACTGCCCCCCACAAAGGCCACATCGGCCGCCGCCAGCAGCACCGGCAGTTCGCCCATGGTATCGCCCAGATACACCTGAATGCCGGCGTCCGGCTCACCCTGGGTGCGGCGATGCAGGGTTAACCCCTGTTTGTGTACCAGCGCGGCGACCTGATCAAAGCGTTGTGGGTGTCGGGGCACCAGCATCAGCAGGGTGCTCGGCTGGTGTGTCAGCAGTGTCTGATGCGCCGCCAGCAGCTGTTCGTCTTCCCCTTCGTGAGTGGAGGCGGCAATCCACACCGGGCGCTGTGCGCCCAGTTGCATTCGCAGCGCTCGCCCCTGCTCCCGTACCGCATCGTCGTAGTCGATATCAAACTTGATGGAGCCGGTAATGCTCAGCCTGTCTTGAGGTACGCCGAGGCCGGCAAAGCGGTCGGCATCGTCCCCATACTGGCAGGAAATATGGCTGAGATGGTTGGATAACAGCCGGAAAATGCCGTGAAAACGCCGGTATCTTTCGGCGGAGCGGGCCGACAGTCGAGCATTGAGCACCATCACCGGCACGTTGCGTCGGCCACAGGCGGCGAGCCAGTTGGGCCAGAGTTCGGTTTCCATGATCAGCAAGGCTCGAGGCTTAACCCGGCGCAGAAACAGGGCCACCGCCCAGGGAAAGTCCAGGGGGGCGTAGCGGTGCTCGATCAGATCCCCAAGCTTGGCGGCCTGATCGGCACCGGTACGGGTGGTGGTAGTGACCAGCACCGGCAGTTCCGGGTGTGCCGCCTTGAGTGCCTTGATCAGCGGGGTGGCCGCCACCACTTCCCCTACGCTCACCGCATGCAGCCACACCGGCCGTTCGCCGTTGACTGGTGCCACCAGGCCCAGGTGCTCCGGCCAGCGTCGGCCAAAGCCGGGTTTGCCTTTTTTCGGCCAGTATAACAGCGCCAGCAACAGCGGGCTGAACAGGTGAATAAGCAGGTTGTAGAGCAGGCGATAGAGCATGGTGACTAGCCTGCCAGCCTGGCCAGAGCGTCAATCACCCGCTGGGGGGGTAACTCCTTCAGGCATTTGAGGTGTCCGAGCGGGCACTCCCGCTTGAAGCAGGGGCGGCATTCGATATCGGTATGCACCACAGCCACTTTTTCTGCCAGGGGCGGCGTGTATTGAGGAGAGGTGGAACCATACACTCCCACCAAAGGGCGTTGCAGGGCGGCGGCGATATGCATCAGGCCGGAGTCGTTGGATACCACGGCGGTGCTCAGCGCCATCAGGTCGATGGCCTGGTGCAGCGAGGTTCTGCCTGCCAATACATGGCAGTGCTCCCTTAACCGTTCAGGCTGCTGATGCTTAATGGCTTCGGCTACCGCAATGTCCTTGGCAGAGCCGAAGATCCAGACCTGCCGGCCCCGTTCAATCTGGTGTTGTGCCACCTCGGCATAATAGGTTTCGGGCCAGCGTTTGGCGGGGCCAAATTCGGCTCCGGGGCAAAGGCTGAGTATCGCTCTGGTGGTATTCAGGTTCAGCTCGGTCAGAGCAGACTGTTGATTATTGGCATTCACACTCAGGGCCGGCCAGGGCAACTCGGGAATGTTCTGATGGTTTTGCATCTGGGCCTTGGGGTAGGCAAGGGCATTGTAGCGCTCGACCATTAGTGGAAAGTCCCGTTTGTTGCTGCGCAGGTCGTTGAGCAGGCCGTAGCGGGACTCGCCCTTCCAGCCGGTGCGCTTCTTGATGCCGGCAAACAGCGGGATCAGCGCCGATTTGAGAGAGTTGGGCTGAATGATGGCCCAGTCATAACCTTCAGTAGCCAGTTTTCTGCCCAGTCGAAAGCGCTCGGTTAGCCCGAAGTCGCCATGCCCCAGGGGCATCACGATGGCCTTGTCCACTTCGGGCATACGCTCCAACAGGGCACAGCACCAGGCCGGTGCCATTACATGCAGCTCGGCCTCGGGGTGTTGCTTTTTCAGGGTGATGTAGAGGCTCTGGGACATCACCATGTCTCCGACCCAGGAAGGGCCTATAACCAGAATTTTCATATGTTTCGTCTCAAGGCCCAAAGCGTTATTCTTTCCAGAGTATGTCTTTTTTCACTACTTTTGCAGGACTGCCAGCAATCAGTACCTTGTTTTCAGAGAAGCGTCCTGTGACTAGACTTTGCGCTCCGACTACACAATCGTCGGCTATTTCGCTGCCCTTCAGAATCATGGCGCGAGCCCCGATCCAGACATGATCTCCAATTCTGACTGCTGATGCCGGATTGATGATATCCCCGTTCTGATTGAGCAGATGATGATGATCAGCATCTGTGATCAGGCTTTCCCAGGCCATCAGACCATTGCGGCCAATACTAATCTCTTTTCTGCAAAGCAGGGTTCCGCCGGCGGAGATATGAAAGTTTTCACCCAGTACGAGCTCACCCTCTATCGACAGTTTTGAACCTTTTCCAATCTTGGTTTTGCCGTGAAAGTGAATGTGTCCGGTAATGTGTAGGATGGTTCTCTGATAAGCAAAATCAACAGTTTCAACACTGCCAAATCCAATTCTTACAGTACCCGTTTTGGGTCTGGAAAAACTGACCTTGCCAGAAAGGCTATTCAGTTTTGTTCTGTGTGATACCAAAATGGGAAGCTTGAATGCATCCTTGAAACTACATAACCGTAAACACACATAAAGGCTTTTGGGAAGCCCCAGAAGATACAGGCTATTTCGCAGGAGTTTTTTCAACTTTTTAATGCTCCCACTTGATATTTTGCTTGATGGTTTTGGCTGGTGATCCTGCTACTATGGTCTTCTTATCTACATTTTTGGTGACAATTGAGCCAAAAGCAACAACACTGTCGTCTGCAATGGTGACACCCTTCAGAATGGCAGCGTTAGCGGCGACCCAGACACGGTTGCCGATAGCAATGTGACTAGGGGAATTCAGAGCCTCGTTGCTGTCTGCATCATAAATGGGGTGACCGTCATAGGTCATTACATTGATATTACGGGAAAACATGCAGTGTTCGCCAATAGTAAGCCGGGTGGCTTCCCCCTTGGCGGACAGGTAGGCGCCGCCGATATCGGTTTCCCTGCCAATGCGGATTAGACAGTTGTTACCGACAATTTCCAGGTTGCTGAAACTGATATTGGCGCCGTCCTCTATTTCAATGAGGTTATTATCACCTTTTACGCTGATGGTACAGCGGCGGAACTTTCCATTTCCCTTCACATGCAGTCGGTTCTTCTTTCCGGAAAGCTTTATCTTGTTCCAGACAAGATAGGACTGAGGAGCGAGGTAAATGTTTCCTTCCTTGTTTTTTACAATATTAAGCAGTCGCAGCTTGAACTTGCTCATCATGTTCGAGGTACCGGTTGATTTGTATTATTTATTTTTCCTGAACACATAGTTCCCTTTAATCTTCCGCCACAGTCCAAATACATCGGTACGGGGAAATATGGCGATGCGACGGATCTGCCAGAGATCTTCATGCATGGCCAGGGGGCCGCTGTTGGTGGCCACGGCAAAGGGATAACCCAGTTCTTTGGCCAATTGTTTGCTGTCGTCGTTGTGAATACCGAATGGATAAGCGAAGGAGGTCAGCTTATGGCCCAAAAGTTGCTCCAGTTGGGCCTTGTTTTCAGCAATTTCGGCACGTTGTTGCTCGCGACCTAGCTGGTCCAGCTTGGGATGGGTCAGGGTGTGACCGCCAAACTCCACGAGGCCGGAATCGGCCATTTCCTTTATCTGGGCTGGGGTCATCAGCTCCACGGCTTTTTCCGGGTTGTCGGGTTTTTCCACGTCCCAGCGGTTAAAGGTTTCTCCGGTGACGGCGTATATCACGGCCTTGAAGCCGTATTTTTTCAACAGCGGAAACAGTAGCTCATAGTTGTCTTTGTAACCGTCATCCACCGTGATGATGATGTACTTTTTACCGGCGTCCAGCCGGCTCGCCATGCCTTTATCGGTGAGATCGGCAAAGGTAAGGGTCTCATACCCCAGACGTTTCAGCAGCTTGAAGTGCTTTTCCAGCATGTTCACGTGCAGATAGGTGCCATGGATCCCTTTTTCGCTCTCATTTTTAATAAAGCGGTGATACATGATGATAGGCACTTCCCGCCGCCGCCGGTGCACCAAAACGCTCTGATAATGAGCTTCAAGCTCGGTAGTTACCGCCTGCAGGTCGTAGGCGCTCTTAACAGTGCTGGCAAGCGCGGAGCTGTCGAATCGAGTGTCCAGAGCAGCGGTAATTTGAGCGGGCAGGGTAGCAAAGTCGATATTGAGATCGGTGGGGCCAATATCGCCGAAATTGCTCGCCATGGCGGCGTCAATGTTGTCGGGGGTCACCAGCCCTACGGTTTCTGCCTCGCCCACGGCAAAGACCGGACGTTGCATCAGAATGGCTTCCATGGCCACCCGGCCGGCACCGATCACCAAATCGGATTGAGCCATCAGCCCGGGCACATCATGCACGTAACCGAGAAAGTCGGCTTTGCCTTTAAAACGTTCAAAGCGCTCGGGTACTTGAGAGCCGGAAGCGATTTGTACCCGGTAACGGTTCAGATCCAGACACTGATCCAGCAGCCGGTAGCACAGCTCGCCCTTGGGGCCGCTCAGGCGGCCGATGATGCTGACAACCGGCTTGTCGTTGTCGGGCACCGGCACCGGCTGATAGTGGTTGGTGTCGATGCCGTTACGTCCGATGGCAATCAGCTCGGGTTGCACTCCCAGACCGGAAACCAGTTGATTCCGCACTGCTTCGCACACCGCCAGGGCGCGATCGCCCAAGGCGTGAAACTTCTTGCGGGAAGCGTGTACTGGCTGGCGACCATGCACTGTGGTGATCATGGGGGTACCGGTGAGCTTGCAGGCCACATAGCAGCTCCAGCTGGAGGCTCGGCTGTGGGCATGCACTAGCTGAATGCGGTGCTTTTTAATCAGGTAGACCATATAACCCACGTGCCAGAACCGGCGGGGAATACTGCGCTTGTTAAAACGCAGTTTGAAAAAGGCTCCCCGGTGCGGCTTGGTCAGGGTGTCGGAGACGTAAAACACCTTGTGGCCGCGCTCGGTGAGCACGTCGCCCACTGTGGTGGCATACACTTCCGCGCCGGTCACCTCAATCTGGGACAATGCCATCAGAATGTTCATGGCGTCCCTTACTTGTTCAGCCAGCTCATGTACTCGGCCACGCCCTCGGCCACGGTCTTGAACTCGTGGGGGTAACCGGCGGCACGCAGCTTGGTGAGATCGGCCTCGGTAAAGCTCTGATAGCGGCCCTTCAGGTGGTCGGGAAAGGGAATGTATTCCACCTGGCCCTTGCCGTGAAAGTCGATGACGGCATCGGCCACGTTCTGGAAGGGTTCGGCACGGCCGGTGCCGCAGTTGAAGATGCCGGACACGTCCGGGTTTTGCCAGAACCAGAGGTTGACCTTGCACACGTCGCCCACATAGATGAAGTCGCGCATCTGGCCGCCGTCGCCGTAGCCGTCACAGCCGGCGAACAGCTTGGGGTTTTCGCCCTTGTGCAACTGGGTGTTGAGATGAAAGGCCACGCTCGACATGCTGCCCTTGTGCTGCTCTCGGGGGCCGTATACGTTGAAGTACTTGAGGCCGACGACCTGAGAGTTGATTTCCGGCATCAGGCGGCGCACATACTGGTCAAACAGCTGCTTGGAGTAGCCGTACACGTTGAGCGGCTGCTCGTATTGCGGTTCTTCGATGAAGTTGTCGTTGCGACCGCCGTAGGTGGCGGCGGAAGAGGCGTAGATAAACGGAATTTCCCGCTCCAGGCAGTAGTGCAGCAGATCCTTGGAGTACTCGTAGTTGTTCTCCATCATGAACTTGCCGTCCCACTCTGTGGTGGCGGAGCAGGCGCCTTCGTGGAAGATCACCTCAATGCCACCCCACTCCTCGAACTCGTCGCCGGACACGATGCGGTGCAGAAACTCGTCTTTGTCCAGATAGTCGGCGATGGTCAGATCGACCAGGTTGACGAACTTGGTGCCGTCGGTCAGATCGTCGATCACCACCACGTCGGTGCGGCCTTGCTCGTTCAGGGTTTTTACCAGGTTGCTGCCGATAAAGCCGGCACCGCCAGTTACAATGATCATCGTTGTTCGCCTCTTGCTGGCCGAACCCGGGTTCGGCAATTCGAAGAAAAGTGGGCGCAAGTTTACCATGCCCTGCGGCCAGAAAACTAACCCGCTGCCGGCGACGGGTGTGGCGGCGGCACTGTGTTACTATTCAGTTATCATTTCGTTGTTATTGCGTGCCGTGGCTATCCCCAAGAAAACCCGGGACCGCATTCTGGCTGCCGCCCTTGAACTGTTTAATGAGCGGGGCGAAGCCCGGGTGACCACCAATCATATTGCCGCCTACCTGGGCATCAGCCCGGGCAACCTCTACTATCACTTTCGCAACAAGAACGACATTGTTCGCTGTATTTTCAAACAGTATTGCGCACATTTAACCAAAAGCTTCACGCCGGCCACCGGCTCGGCCAGCGCCAGCCCGGCACTTTGGTTTCATTACCTGGATGCGGTGTTTTATGTGATGTGGGAGTTCCGTTTTTTTCACGCCAATCTCGAGGACATTCTGCGGCGGGATCCACAACTGCACGCACAATACCTCGAGGTGCAGCGGCGGCTGGAGGGCCATTTGCAGGCGCAGCTGCGGGAATTCAATGCTCGGAAAGTGCTGGCCGTGCCCGAGCAAGACATCGCCACCCTGGCGCAAACCCTGACATTGATGGTGTCCTGCTGGGTGAGTTACCGGCGCATGCAGTTGCTTCAGCCCTGCATCATCCAGGCGGTGCTTTATGAGGGAATGGTGCGTGTACTGATCCTGCTCAAGCCCTATTTCCATGAGAATAAAGGACTCGAGCTAGACCAGGTTCTGGCACATTATCACGCCCTGGCCGCCAGCCCCGGTGATCCCTTTCACAAATAGCCGAAGAAGGTGGAATAAGTTATGAGTATCACCCAATGAGGTAGTAAAATGGTCTGAATTGAACCCAGATAGCCACATGGAAAACGGGAGTTTGTTATGTCGTCGGCATTTTATGCTTACTTAACCGAGCAGTTGGAAAACACCAAGGCAGAAGGCCTTTTTAAGAAGGAGCGGGTGATCAGCTCTCCTCAGAGCGCCGCCATTCGCGTGGGCGAACAGGAGGTTATCAACTTCTGCGCCAACAACTATCTGGGACTGGCCAACCATGAGCAACTGGTTGAGGCGGCGCAGCAGGGCCTGCAAAGCCATGGCTTTGGCATGGCTTCGGTGCGTTTTATCTGTGGCACCCAGGATCTGCACAAGCGGCTGGAAACTGCCTTGTCTTCCTTCCTCGGCATGGAAGACACCATTCTCTACACCTCCTGTTTTGATGCCAATGCCGGCCTGTTTGAAACCCTGTTGGGCCCGGAAGACGCCATTATTTCCGATGCGCTGAACCATGCTTCCATCATCGACGGCGTGCGCCTGTGCAAGGCCAAACGCTACCGCTATGCCAACAACGACATGGCCGAGCTGGAAAGCCGGCTGCAGCAGGCCGAGGCCGACGGCGCTCGCTTCAAACTGATTGCCACCGACGGCGTTTTCTCCATGGACGGTGTCATCGCCAACCTGAAGGGCATCTGCGATCTGGCCGATCAGTACAATGCTCTGGTGATGGTGGACGACTCTCACGCCGTCGGTTTTGTTGGCGAGCAAGGCCGGGGTACCCATGAATACTGCGAGGTGATGGACAGAGTCGATATCATTACCGGCACCCTTGGCAAGGCCCTGGGTGGTGCCTCCGGCGGTTACACCT
The DNA here is from genome assembly GCF_002242685.1 of Oceanimonas doudoroffii. Taxonomy (NCBI): domain Bacteria; kingdom Pseudomonadati; phylum Pseudomonadota; class Gammaproteobacteria; order Aeromonadales; family Aeromonadaceae; genus Oceanimonas; species Oceanimonas doudoroffii. The sequence goes on along the minus strand of NZ_NBIM01000003.1, from coordinate 41,868 downwards.
CGGGCAAGAAGGAAGTGATCGACTGGCTGCGCCAGCGCTCCCGGCCCTACCTGTTCTCCAACTCGGTGGCGCCGGCCATCGTCGCCGCCTCGATCAAGGTGCTGGAAATGCTGGAGAACGGCGACGCTCTGCGGCAAAAGGTGCGGGAAAACAGCGACTACTTCAGAGAGCAAATGACCGCCGCCGGCTTTACCCTGGCCGGTAAGGATCACGCCATTATTCCGGTGATGCTGGGCGACGCCGCCCTGGCGGCGCAAATGGCCGACAAGCTGCTGGAAAAAGGCATTTATGTTATCGGTTTCTCTTTCCCGGTGGTGCCCAAGGGCCAGGCCCGCATTCGCACTCAGATGTCGGCGGCCCACAGTCGTGAGCAGCTGGATCGGGCCATTGCGGCCTTTACCGAAGTGGGTCGAGAACTGGGCGTGATCTGAGGAGAATCAACATGAAAGCACTGGCAAAACTCAAGGCCGAACCGGGCATTTGGATGACCGAGGTGGCCGAACCGGAACTGGGTCACAACGATCTGCTGATCAAAATCCGTAAAACCGCCATCTGCGGCACCGACATTCATATCTACAACTGGGATGACTGGTCGCAAAAGACCATTCCGGTGCCCATGGTGGTGGGCCACGAATACGTGGGAGAGGTGGTAGCCATCGGTCAGGAAGTGCGCGGCTTTGCCATCGGCGACCGGGTTTCCGGCGAGGGTCACATCACCTGTGGCCATTGCCGCAACTGCCGTGGCGGCCGTACCCACCTGTGCCGTAACACCGTGGGCGTGGGCGTGAACCGGGAAGGGGCCTTTGCCGAATATCTGGTGATTCCGGCCTATAACGCCTTCAAATTGCCCGATGAAATCTCCGACGATCTGGCGTCCATCTTCGACCCCTTTGGCAACGCCGTGCACACCGCGCTGTCGTTCGATCTGGTGGGCGAAGACGTGCTGATCACCGGCGCCGGCCCCATCGGCATCATGGCCGCCGCCGTGGCCCGCCATGTGGGCGCGCGCCACGTGGTGATCACCGACGTTAACGAATATCGCCTCGATCTGGCCCGCAGCATGGGCGTGACCCGGGCGGTCAACGTGGCCACCGACAACCTGAGTGATGTTATGGCCGAGCTGGGCATGACCGAGGGCTTTGACGTGGGCCTGGAAATGTCCGGCGTGCCGGCGGCGTTTCAGGACATGCTGGCCAAGATGAACCACGGCGGCAAAATCGCCATGCTCGGAATTCCCCCGTCCGACATGGCCATTGACTGGAACCAGGTGATCTTCAAGGGGCTGGTGCTCAAGGGCATTTACGGCCGGGAAATGTTTGAAACCTGGTACAAGATGGCCAGCCTGATCCAGTCCGGCCTGGATCTGAGCCCCATCATCACCCACCACTTCAAGGTGGACGACTTCCAGCAGGGCTTTGACACCATGCGCTCCGGCCAGTCCGGCAAGGTGATCCTCGACTGGCAGTAAGCCTGGCGTGCCTGACATACCGCAGTAAGTCGGCCAAAGGGCACTGCCTCACGACACGCCGTACACCCTTCCATGGGGGCTCCGCTGCGCCATCCCTGACGCAGAGGGTCGTGATGCAGTTGCCCTTTAACTTCCTCGCCAGCACATCAGTTGTTTGTCCGGCTGGCTCTTGCCAGCTGAAGCTCGCACTGAATGATACTCCCGTCTCCCGTCTCCCGTCTCCCGTCTCCCGTCTCCCGTCTCCCGTCTCCCGTCTCCCGTCTCCCGTCTCCCGTCCCCAGTTCACCTGTCCTCCAGCTCATCCATTCCGATTCACAAATCCACCCGGTCCCATACGAAGCATTTTCCCCTTGTGCTAATTTCGTACAAGGGTTAGAACAGAGAAGACGGCCGAAGCCCCTTCGGCGGTACCCGATTTCGAATAGAGGATGTTCGTATGGTGACAAGGAATAAAAAGGTGGTGGCCATGGCGGTGTTTGCCGCCCTGGGATACGGCGCGGCGTTTTCTGCCCAGGCCGACAACATCAAGATTGCCATTGCCGGCCCCATTACCGGCCCGGTGGCTCAGTATGGCGACATGCAGTTTACCGGCGGCCGCATGGCGGCGGAGCTGATCAACAAATCCGGCCGGCTGGGTGAGCACACCCTGGAAGTGGTGGAGTTCGACGACGCCTGTGATCCCAAGCAGGCGGTGGCGGTGGCCAACCGCATCGTCAATGACGGCATTCAGTTTGTGGCCGGTCATCTGTGCTCCGACAGTACCCTGCCGGCGTCCGACGTCTACGACGACGAAGGCATTCTCATGGTGACCCCGGCGGCCACCAGTCCCACCATTACCGAGCGGGGCCTGGAATTCGTCATGCGCACCATCGGCCTCGACAGTGATCAGGGCCCCACCGCGGCGCGTCACATCGTCGACAAGGTCAAGCCTGAGCGCATCGCCATTATTCACGACAAGAAGCAATACGGCGAAGGCCTGGCTTCCAGCGTGCGCGACGCCCTGAAAGACGCCGGCGCCAATGTGGTGGCCTATGAGGGCATTACCTCCGGCGACAAGGACTTCTCGGCGCTGATCGCCAAGCTGCAGCGGGAGCAGGTGGACTTCGTCTATTACGGCGGCTACCACCCGGAGCTGGGGCTGATTTTGCGTCAGTCAGCCGAAAAGGGCTTCAAGGCGCGCTTTATGGGGCCGGAAGGGGTGGGCCACAAGGATATTACCTCCATCGCCGGTGACGCCTCGGAAGGCCTGCTGGTGACCCTGCCCAAGAAGTACGATCTGGATCCGGCCAACGCCGATATCGTGGCCGCCATTCAGGCCAAGGGTGAAGACCCCACCGGGCCTTTTGTGTGGACCACCTATGCGGCGGTGGAAGCCATTGCCGAGGGTATTAAACGGGTCGGCGCGGACCCGGAAGCGGTGGCCACCGCGCTGCGGGCCGAACCGGTCGACACCGTGATGGGCCCACTGGCCTGGGACGACAAGGGCGATCTTACGGGCTTTGAGTTCGGCGTGTTTGAATGGCACAAGGACGGCTCCTCCACCCAGCTGTAACGGCCGGCCGTTACTCCATCGTCAGCAGGCGGGGTTGCCCCGCCTGCTGACGGCGCTCATCGTGCTACGACAAGGAAAGGTTGTATGTCCGAGCCCCTTCTTTACTTTATTCAGCAGCTGCTTAACGGCCTGACCATCGGCAGCACCTATGCCCTGATCGCCATCGGCTACACCATGGTGTACGGTATTATCGGCATGATTAACTTTGCCCACGGCGAGGTGTACATGATCGGCGCCTACGCCGCCTTTATGGTGATGACGGCGCTGACCATGGCCGGCATCGACAGCACCGCCCTGCTGCTGTGCGGCGCCTTCGCGGTGAGCATAGTGCTGACCAGCGTCTACGGCTATTCCATCGAGCGGGTCGCCTACCGGCCGCTGCGCCACAGCAAACGGCTGATTGCGCTGATTTCCGCCATCGGCATGTCCATTTTTCTGCAGAACATGATGCGCCTGGCGCAAGGCTCCCGGGATATCGCCATTCCGCCCCTGCTGCCCGGCGGCTGGAGCTTTGGCGGCGAGGGCTTTCAGGCCACCCTGTCCTATATGCAGCTGATCATCTTCGTGGTCACCTTTATTGCCATGACCCTGCTGTCGCTGTTTATTTCCCGCTCGCGCATGGGCCGGGCCTGCCGGGCCTGTGCCGAAGATCTGAAAATGGCCAACCTGCTCGGTATCAACAGCAACAGCATCATCGCCCTCACCTTTGTCATCGGTGCCGCCCTGGCGGCGGTGGCCGGGGTGTTGCTGGGCTCCTACTACGGCGTCATCAACCCCTACATCGGCTTTATCGCCGGGCTCAAGGCCTTTACCGCGGCCGTGCTCGGCGGCATTGGCAGCATTCCCGGGGCCGTACTCGGTGGCCTGCTGCTGGGGGTGACCGAGGCCATGACCGGCGCCTATTTCAGCACCGAATACAAGGATGTGGTGTCCTTTGGCCTGCTGATCTTCGTGCTGCTGTTCATGCCCACCGGCATTCTGGGCAAACCGGAGGTGGAAAAGGTATGAGCAAACTGAAACCTGCACTCATTGCCGCCGCCCTGTTTCTGCTGCTGGCGGGCTGGCTGCTTGGTCTGCGGCTGGAAACCGAAGGCACTCGGCTGGTGGTGGCCAATCGGCTGGACGCCAGTTGGCAGTGGCTGGCACTGGGCGCCGGCCTGGTGTTTCTGGCCCAGCTGTTTGCCGAGCAGTGGCGCAAACCCTTTCGTTTTCTGGCGGAACGCAAGGGCGGCTTTGCCCTGCCGGCGCCGGAAGAGCAGCCCTGGCTGTATCGCATTGTGTCCGTGCTGGTGCTGGCGGCCCTGCTGGTGTGGCCCTTTATGGGCTCTCGCGGCGCGGTGGATCTGGCCACGTTAACCCTGATTTACGTCATGTTGGGGCTGGGCCTCAACGTGGTGGTGGGCCTGGCCGGCCTGCTCGATTTGGGCTACGTGGCCTTTTACGCGGTGGGGGCCTACAGCTATGCCCTGCTCAATGCCTATTTTGGCCTGGATTTCTGGACCTGCCTGCTGCTGGGCGGCGCCCTGGCGGCACTGTTCGGGTTTTTGCTGGGCTTTCCGGTGCTGCGGCTGCGGGGGGACTACCTGGCCATCGTGACCCTGGGATTTGGCGAGATTATTCGTATATTACTCAACAACATGACCGAGATCACCGGCGGCCCTAACGGTATTGCCGGCATTCCCAAACCCACGCTATTCGGACTGGAGTTCGACCGTCGCGGCGACAACACCTTTCACGAGTTTTTTGGCATCGCCTACAACTCGGGCTACAAGGTGATCTTCCTTTACCTGCTGGCGCTGGTGCTGGTGGTGCTGACCATCTTTATCATCAACCGGCTGCTGCGCATGCCCCTGGGACGGGCCTGGGAGGCGTTGCGGGAAGACGAAATCGCCTGCCGCTCACTGGGCCTCAACCCCACCCTTATCAAGCTCAGTGCCTTTACCATTGGCGCGGCCTTTGCCGGCTTTGCCGGCTGCTTCTTTGCTGCCCGGCAGGGCTTTATCAGCCCCGAGTCCTTTGTGTTTATCGAGTCGGCCATCATTCTGGCCATCGTGGTGCTGGGGGGCATGGGCTCGCAGATTGGTGTGGTGTTGGCGGCCATCATCATGACCATACTGCCGGAGCTGACCCGGGAATTTAACGAATACCGCATGTTGCTGTTTGGCCTGTTGATGGTGCTGATGATGATCTGGCGGCCGCAAGGGCTGCTGCCCATGCACCGCCCTCACATGGAGCTGAAATCATGAGTGAATTGCTGAACGTATCCGGCCTCACCATGCGTTTTGGCGGCCTGGTGGCGGTAGACGGGGTGGCGCTCACCATGGCGGAGCGGCAAATTGTGTCTATCATCGGCCCCAACGGCGCCGGCAAGACCACGGTATTCAACTGCCTGTCGGGATTTTACCGGCCGAGCGGCGGTACGGTGCGCTTTCGCGGCCAGGCCATTGCCGGCCTGCCGGGCCACAAAATCTCCCGTCTGGGCATGGTGCGTACCTTTCAGCATGTGCGCCTGTTCAGGGAAATGACGGTGCTGGAAAACCTGCTGGTGGCCCAGCATGCCCATCTCAACACCAATTTTCTCGCCGGCCTGCTGAAGACCCCGGGTTTTCGCCGGGCCGAGCGGGAAGGGCTGGAGCGGGCCCATTACTGGCTGGAGAAGGTCAACCTGACCGAGTTTGCCAACCGCGCCGCCGGCAATCTGGCCTATGGCCAGCAGCGCAGGCTGGAGATCGCCCGCTGCATGGCGGCACGACCGGCCCTGTTGATGCTCGACGAGCCGGCGGCGGGGCTCAACCCCAACGAGACTCAGGAGCTGAACCGGCTGATTCAGGATCTGCGTGATAACGAAGGCGTCAGCGTGCTGCTGATTGAACACGACATGAAGCTGGTAATGGACATTTCCGACCATATTTACGTGGTCAATCAGGGCCGCCCCCTGGCCGACGGCGACCCCGACGCGGTGCGCAGCCACCCGGACGTGATCAACGCCTACCTGGGAGAAGCCTGATGCTGCATGTCGACAATATTTGCGCCCATTACGGCAAGATTCGCGCCCTGGAAGACGTTACCGTGCACATTGAGCAGGGGGAAATCGTCACCCTGATCGGCGCCAACGGCGCCGGCAAGACCACATTAATGATGAGCATCTGCGGCGATCCCCGACCGTCTCGGGGCCGGGTGCTGTATGAAGGCCAGGATCTGTCCGGGCTGGATACCGCCGCCATCATGCGCCGGGACATCGCCATCGTGCCGGAAGGGCGGCGCATTTTCGCCCGGCTCACGGTGGAGGAAAATCTGCACATGGGTGCCTTTTTCGTGGACAAACGCGAGCACGGCGGGCTGATGGCCGAGGTGTTTGCCATGTTCCCCCGGCTCAAGGAGCGCCGCCACCAGCGTGCCGGCACCATGTCCGGCGGCGAGCAGCAGATGCTGGCCATTGGCCGGGCGCTGATGAGCAAGCCCCGGCTGCTGCTGCTGGACGAGCCCTCGCTGGGGCTGGCGCCCATTATCATCAATCAGATCTTTGACACCATTGCTCAGTTGCGGGAAGAAAAGGGCATGACCATCTTTCTGGTGGAGCAGAACGCCAATCAGGCGCTCAAGCTGGCCGACCGGGGCTATGTGCTGGAAAACGGCCGGGTGGTGCTGGCCGACACCGGCGCCGCCCTGCTGGTGAACGAACGGGTACGCAACGCCTATCTGGGCGGCTGAGGCTGAATTGGGTACACTGGCGCCACATTAATGAGGAGGAATTCATGGATCAGTTTGCCCATATTTCGGTGGATGAAGCCCACGTCATGCTGAGCGAGGGCCGGGCCCGGCTGGTGGATATTCGCGACCCCCAGTCCTTTGCCCTGGCCCACGCCGAGGGTGCCTTTCACCTCACCAACGACAGCCTGGTGAGCTTTACCAACGAGGTGGATTACGAGGTGCCGGTGATTGTGATGTGCTATCACGGCATCAGCAGTCAGGGCGCCGCCCAGTACCTGATCAATCAGGGCTTTGAGGAAGTCTACAGCCTGGACGGCGGCTTTGAGGCCTGGCGGCGCAGTCAGGCGGTGGTCGGCCAGTCGTGAAGGCGCTGCTGGTGCTCGACGATCCGCGCCGGGCCCAGGCCTTTGTGGACTACCTGAGTGAGCTCGGCCTGCACTGTGAGCTCACCCAGGACGACGACGGTAATGTGCATATCTGGCTGGTGGACGAGTCTCGTTATGAGCAGGCCCACCGGGAAGTAAAACGCTTTCTCGCCGAACCCTTTCACCCCCGCTATCAGGAGGCGTCCTGGAAGCGGGGAGACAGTCATGCCCGCTTTGCCGATGGTCCCCGGCAAGCCGGCTGGATCAGCGATCTGCTGCGCCAGACCGGTCCGGTCAACCTGCTGGTGCTGCTGGCCTGCCTGCTGGTTTATGGCCTGAGCTGGCTGGGGCTGCCCATGTTCGGCGTGCTGTCTTTCCCGCCCCGGGCAGAATGGCTGCTGGGGGTGGAATTCTGGCGCGCCTTTACTCCGGCGCTGATGCATTTCTCCCTGATGCACCTGGTGTTCAACCTGTTCTGGTGGTGGTATCTGGGCGGCATGGTGGAGCGACGGCTGGGCAGCGGCAAGCTGCTGGTGCTGCTGCTGGTGGCGGCGGTGCTGCCCAACCTGCTGCAGTTCTGGGCCAGCGGGCCGCGTTTCGGGGGGCTGTCGGGGGTGGTGTATGCGCTGCTGGCCTACGTCTGGTTCAGCGGCCGACTCAACCCGGCCCGGGGCATCGGCCTGCCCGACGGCATGGCGGTCTTCATGGTGGTGTGGCTGGTGCTGGGCTTTGCCGATCTGCTGGGCACGCCGGTGGCCAATATGGCCCACCTGGGCGGCGCCCTGATCGGCCTGCTTCAGGCCTGGCTCGACAACCGCCGCACTACTGGTAAAGAAAGGTCGTAAACAGCAGACGGCGCACCGGGGTCTGGCCGGTTTCCTCGAGCAGCAGTTCGTTGAGCCGCTCCCGGCCCTGATCGGCCAGTTCGGTGCGGGCCGGCAGGGAGCGGATTTCCTGCCGGCTTTTCTGGGCCAGCAGATCATTCAGCGCGTCCCGCAGCAGCGGCATATTCTCTTCCACCACCGTCAGCTGATCCGGTCGTTCCAGCATCAGATCCACCGCCACTCGCACATAGCCCAGGTTTTGTCCTGAGTTCTGGTAGTTGGTAATAATGTCCGGTGTCATGGTGTAGTATATGGGCCCGGCAGGCGCCGCCGGTTCATCCTGGGCGCTGAGCGGGCCTGCGCTGACCAGCAGCAGGCAGAGGGCAACAAACCGAAACATATGAGTCTCCGACGAGTAAGCGAGCGGGCATTGTTTAAATATTTGCCGGCCAAGTCAATCGGCGGGTGCCCGGTGAGGCCGGGCTGTGACCGGAGCAGGACCAGAAAGCAATTGTATGTCTTTGTTGTTTGATGAACAAAACACGGCCCCCAGCGCCGATCACCTCTGGCGCTGGGGAAGCGAAACGCCGGCTGCGCCGGTGCTGAATGCCTGGCTGCATGACACCGGCTCACTGACCCGGCTATTGCGCCGGCACTGCCGGCAGTTTGAGGTGCAGCTGTTGAGCGATGCCAGCCTGCGGTCGCTCACACCGACCCAGGCGGAACTGCTCGGCTGTGACCAGGCCTTTTGTCGAGAGGTATTGCTGTGCTGTGACGGCCGGCCCTGGGTCTATGCCAGCTCGCTCTATTCTTCCGCCACGCAACGGGCGCTGCCGGCGCTGGCCGGGCTGGGCTCCCGGGCGCTGGGTGAGCTGATGTTCGAGGCGCCGGATCTGGAGCGCACGCCCTTTGAGTTCGCGCGCCTGAATGCTACTGAATATCGGCGACTGGCCGAGCGTACCGGGCTGAACGCCGGCTTTGCCCCTGCGCCCTGGGCGCGCCGCTCCACCCTCAGCACCGGCGCCGCCCGAGTGCTGGTGACCGAACTCTTTTTGCCGGCTTCGGCTCTCTATCAGGACACAATGCAGGACACGACCTCATGACCACCCTGACTTCTCCTTCCCGACCGCGCTGGCGCGCCTACATGGCCCTGGCCCGGCTCGACAAGCCCATTGGCACCCTGCTGCTGCTGTGGCCCACCCTGTGGGCACTGTGGATTGCCGCCGACGGGTTACCGTCACCCTGGCTGCTGCTGGTGTTCGTGGCCGGGGTGTTTTCCATGCGCTCCGCCGGCTGTGTGATCAACGACTACGCCGACCGCCATATCGACGGTCATGTCAAGCGCACCCAGGCCCGGCCGCTGCCCGCCGGTGAACTCACCGAGCGCCAGGCGCTGGGCTTTTTTGCCCTGCTGGTGGGCATTTCCTTTGTGCTGGTGCTGACCACCAATGCCTTTACCATTGGCCTGGCCTTTGCGGGTCTGTTCTGGGCGGCGCTCTATCCCTTTATGAAGCGCTTTACCAACCTGCCTCAGCTGTTTCTCGGCATCGCGTTTTCCTGGGCCATTCCCATGGCCTTTGCCGCCCAGAGCAACAGCCTGCCCGCCGGCCTCTGGTTGCTGTTTGCCGCTAACCTGACCTGGACCGTGGCCTACGACACCATGTATGCCATGGTGGATCGGGACGACGACCTCAGAATCGGCGTCAAGTCCACCGCCATTCTGTTTGGCCGGCGTGACAAGCTGATTGTGGGCCTGCTGCAACTGGCTACCCTGTTGCTGCTGGTGGCGGCGGGCCGAGCGTTTGAACTGGCCGCCCCCTTTTACTGGGGCCTGCTGGCGGCCGCCGGCCTGTTTGTGTATCAGCAGCGTTTGATTCGCGATCGGGAGCGCATGCCCTGCTTTCGCGCCTTTCTCAACAACAACTACGCCGGCATGGCGGTGTTCGCCGGCCTGGTGCTGGCGCTGTGGTAAGTGGAAGGCTTTGGGGCTTGCTCTGGACTCATTACTGGATATACTGACAGTTAACTGTATAAACAGACAGGTTTCATCATGAAGGCCCTTACTCCCCGCCAGTCGCAGGTGCTGGACATTATCAAGGAACACATTCAGCAAACCGGCATGCCGCCCACCCGGGTGGAAATTGCCAAGGTGCTGGGGTTCAAGTCCGCCAATGCGGCGGAAGAGCACCTCAAGGCGCTGGCCAAGAAGGGCGTGATTGAAATCATGCCCGGCACTTCCCGGGGCATTCGCCTGGCCGGGGAAGAGGCGGAAGAAGAACAGGGCCTGCCGCTGGTGGGCCGGGTGGCCGCCGGTGAACCCATATTGGCGCAACAGCACATCGAGAGCCATTACCGGCTTGATCCCGGCTTGTTCCACCCCTCTGCCGACTTTCTGTTGCGGGTGCAGGGCATGAGCATGAAGAACATCGGCATCATGGACGGCGACCTGTTGGCGGTGCACAAAACCCAGGAGGTTCGCAACGGCCAGGTGGTGGTGGCCCGGCTCGACGACGAAGTGACCGTCAAGCGCTTTCAGCGCACGGGCAGCAAGGTCAGCCTGATCCCGGAAAACGAAGAGCTCTCGCCCATTGAAGTGGATCTGCGCAGCCAGGAGCTCACCATTGAAGGCCTGGCCGTGGGCGTGATCCGCAACGGTGATTTCTAACGTCGTCGTTTCAACCGGCAGGCCCCTGCCTGCCGGTCCTTTCTTCACTCAGGCCCGTTACAGCCCCTATTCCCCCATCCTCAGTCCTAAAATCTTTATATTTTACATTTCCTTGAGTGCTGCTTTACTTAGAGTCAGCCGAGCCTAAGGGATGTAGTCGTTCGGCACACATTCATTCCAGACTTGAGTACTCCGGGTGACAGGATGAAACGATTGGGGGTGCGCGTGAAGCCGATTCTGCTGTTGCTATTGTCCTTGCTGGTCTGCCTGCCTACGCGGGCGCAGACCCGTCTTAACATGACCGAAGGGGTCACCGAAATCAGCCAGCAGGTTTACGGCCTGCACATGACCATCCTCATTATCTGTGCCGTTATCGGCTTGGTGGTGTTCGGGGTCATGTTCTGGGCCATTATTCACCATCGCAAGTCAAAAGGGGCCAAGGCCGCCCAGTTTCACGAAAGCACCAAGGTCGAGATCCTCTGGACCATTATTCCCTTTCTCATTCTGGTGGCCATGGCCATTCCCGCCACCAAAACCCTGGTGGCGATGGAAGACGCGTCCGAACCCGATCTCACCGTGCAGGTCACCGGCTCTCAGTGGAAGTGGCATTACCGCTACTTCGACGAAGACGTCGAATTTTTCAGCCTGCTGGCCACCATGCCCCAGCAGATTGCTGGCACGGTGACCAAGGGAGACAACTACCTGCTGGAGGTGGATTATCCCCTGGTGCTGCCCACGGATCGCAAGGTGCGTTTCCTGATCACCTCCGACGACGTCATTCACTCCTGGTGGGTGCCGGCCTTTGCGGTGAAAAAGGACGCCGTGCCCGGCTTTATCAACGAGGCCTGGACCCGCATTAACGAGCCCGGCCTGTACCGGGGTCAGTGCGCCGAGCTGTGTGGCAAGGATCACGGCTTTATGCCCATCGTTGTGGATGCCCGCTCACCCGAGGAATTTGATGGCTGGCTGGCTCAGGTCAGGGCCGAACAGGCCGAGGCCAGGGCCGCCGAGCAGGAACTGCTGGCCATGAACATGAGCCGGGAGGAGCTGATGACCCTGGGCGAGCAGGTTTACCAGAAAGCCTGCGCCGCCTGTCACCAGGCCAATGGCGAAGGCATTCCCGGTGCCTTTCCAGCCCTTACAGGCAGCGACATGGTGCTCAATGACAGGGCCGGCCATATCAACATAGTGCTGTACGGCAAGGCGGGCACCGCCATGCAGAGCTTTGACAAGCAGCTGGCGCTCAAGGAGCTGGCGGCGGTGATCACCTATGAACGCAATGCCTGGGGCAACGACACCGGGGATCTGGTACAGCCCAAGGACATTCATCAGGCCAGACAGGGACAATAGGGGGCAGTGATGGCGCAGATGGATCGCACTGAAACCGCGGACATTCACCTGGTGGGAGAGGAGCATCATCACGGCCCCGCCCGGGGACTGGGCCGCTGGCTGTTTACCACCAACCACAAGGACATCGGCAGCCTCTACCTGCTGTTCAGCCTGACCATGTTCCTGCTGGGGGGCGCCATGGCCATGGTGATTCGGGCCGAGCTGTTTCAGCCCGGGCTGCAACTGGTGGAGCCCAACTTCTTTAACCAGATGACCACCATGCACGGACTTATCATGGTGTTCGGCGCCGTCATGCCCGCCTTTGTGGGCCTGGCCAACTGGATGATTCCCATGATGATAGGGGCGCCCGACATGGCGCTGCCGCGCATGAACAACTGGAGTTTCTGGATACTGCCCTTTGCCTTTGTGCTGATGCTGAGCTCGCTGTTTGTGCCCGGCGGCGGCCCCAACTTCGGCTGGACCTTCTATGCACCGCTGTCGACTACCTATGGTCCCGACAGCACCGCCCTGTTTGTGTTTGCCATTCACATCATGGGCATCAGTTCCATCATGGGGGCGATCAATGTCATTGTAACCATATGGAATCTTAGGGCGCCGGGCATGACCTGGATGAAGTTGCCGCTGTTCTGCTGGACCTGGTTGATCACCGCCTTTCTGCTGATTGCGGTGATGCCGGTGCTGGCCGGCGCCGTGACCATGGTGTTGACCGACAAGTATTTTGGCACCAGCTTCTTTGAGGCAGCCGGGGGCGGGGATCCGGTGATGTTCCAGCATATTTTCTGGTTCTTTGGCCATCCCGAGGTATACATCATGATATTGCCGAGTTTCGGCATTATCTCGGCCATCATTCCCGCTTTCAGCCGCAAGCCGCTGTTTGGCTACGCCTCCATGGTGTATGCCACCGCCTCCATCGCCGGGCTCAGCTTTCTGGTGTGGGCCCACCACATGTTCACCGTGGGCATGCCGGTGGCGGCGGAGCTGTTCTTCATGTACTGCACCATGCTGATTTCGGTGCCCACCGGGGTTAAGGTGTTCAACTGGGTGGCCACCATGTGGCGGGGCTCCATCAGCTTTGAAGTGCCCATGCTGTTCGCCCTGGCCTTTATCGTGCTGTTTACCATGGGTGGCTTCAGCGGCCTGATGCTGGCCATTACTCCGGCCGACTTTCAGTATCACGACACCTACTTCGTGGTGGCCCATTTCCACTATGTGCTGGTGTCGGGTGCCATCTTCTCCATCATGGCGGCGGCCTATTACTGGCTGCCCAAGTGGACCGGTCACATGTTCGACGAGCGCCTGGCCAAATGGCACTTCTGGTGCTCCGTGGTATCGGTCAACCTGCTGTTCTTTCCCATGCACTTTCTCGGCCTGGGCGGCATGCCCCGGCGCATTCCCGATTATTCGCTGCAGTTTGCCGACATCAATGCCCTGGTCAGCATCGGCGGCTTTGCCTTTGGCCTGTCCCAGCTGATCTTCGTGGCGGTGCTGGTGAAGTGCATTCGCGGCGGCGAGCGGGCCCAGGCCAAACCCTGGGAGGGCGCCGAAGGGCTGGAGTGGACGGTGCCGTCGCCGGCACCCTACCACACCTTTGAAACGCCGCCGGAGGTGAAGTGATGGATCACGGCAGGAAGGCCCTGCGGCTGGGCGGACTGGCCCTGGCCATGTTCGGCTTTGGTTTTGCCCTGGTGCCCTTGTATGACGTGTTCTGCGACATCACCGGGCTGAACGGCAAGACCGACACCACGGCGGCGGTAGCGGCGAAACGGGTGGATGAACAGCGGCTGGTCACGGTGGAGTTCATCACCTATCAGAACACCGGCCTGGGCGGTGAATTTTCCCCTTCGGTGCGTCGGCTGAAAGTGCATCCGGGCGAGATGCACAGGGTGGACTTTACCGTGACCAATCCGGGGGTGGACAACCGGGTGCTGCGGGCCATTCCCTCGGTGTCACCGGGGAGGGCGGCGGGTTACCTGCGCAAGACCGAGTGTTTCTGCTTTGAGGAGCAGCCCCTTGATGGCCTGGCGCGAGCGGTAATGCCCATGAGTTTTTACGTGGACGAGGCGCTGCCCGACGATATTGAGGTATTCACCCTGTCCTACACCCTTTACGACATCAGCGAGCAGGTGGCCAGCGAAGGCTGACAAGGAGGCTAGCATGGCGGTCAAGACGGAAAAATATTATGTACCGGCGCAAAGTCCCTGGCCTATTGTCGGCGCCGTTGGCCTGTTTTTGCTGGCCTCGGGGGCAGGTATGTGGGCCGCCGGCATTGCCGGCATTGCCGGGCCTGTGGTGTTTGCCGCCGGCACCCTGGTCATGACGGTCATGCTGTTTGGCTGGTTTTCCAATGTGATCAGCGAATCCCATCAGGGCCTGTACAGCGAACAGATGGACAGATCCTTTCGTCAGGGCATGACCTGGTTCATCTTTTCCGAAGTGATGTTTTTTGGCGCTTTCTTTGGCGCCCTGTTTTATGCCCGCATTCTGGCGGTGCCCTGGCTGGGGGGAGCCGGCAACAACGCCATGACCCACGAGGTGCTGTGGCCGCAGTTTCAGCCTATCTGGCCGCTGCTGACCACCCCGGGGGGCATGGAAACCACCGCCATGGGCTGGCTGGGATTGCCGCTGATCAACACCGTTATCCTGTTGACCTCGTCGGTGACGGCGCACCTGGCCCACCTGGCCCTGCTGCAGGAGCAGCGTGACCGAATCAAGGCCTGGCTGGGTGCCACCGTGCTGCTGGGGGTGTTGTTTCTGGCGCTGCAGATCTGGGAGTACGTGCATGCCTACCAGGATCTCGGCCTGCGGCTCGACTCCGGCATTTACGGCAATACCTTCTTTCTGCTCACCGGCTTTCACGGCGCCCACGTTACCCTGGGTACCCTGATGTTGTTCATTATGTGGCTCAGGGTTAACAAGGGACACTTTACACCGGCTCAGCATTTTGGCTTTCAGGCCAGCAGCTGGTACTGGCACTTTGTGGACGTGGTCTGGCTGTGTCTCTTCGTTTTTGTCTATATTTTGTAGTGTCTCGATTGAATCTTATTATGGCGTGGGGTTGGGGGTCAGCAGGCCGGTGGCCAGGGCAAGAATCAGCAGTATGACGATGATCACCGCAAACAGCAGCCGCCGGCCAATGTAGCGCGCCATCAGTGCCGGGTCCCGCCGGCTGAGCAGGGCCCCCAGCCCCAGCGCCAGGTTACCGATCATCAGCAATAACAACAGCACAATCAGCAGTTTGAGCAGCATGTATCACGCGTATGAAAAGGATGGAACCTTGATTATAGGTAAGCGTGGCGGATTACTGGTGCTGACCGCGGCCATCAGTGCCCTGATGGTGTTCATGGGGATGTGGCAGTTGTCCCGGGCCGACGAAAAGCGCCAGCTATTGCAGGAGTGGCAGCAACGCAGCCAGATGGAGCTTGAGCTGAAAGAGGCCCTGGCCATGCACAGCCCCTTTGGCTACCGGCTGCGGACCAGCGGTGTCTATCTTGCCGGCGGCGAGTTGTTTCTGGACAACCAGATTGAGCAAGGCCGGGCTGGCTACCGGCTGATTCGGCCGTTGCAGACGCCTCAGGGCCTGCTGGCGGTGGACAGCGGCTGGTGGCCGGCCAGTGCCGATCGTTCCCGCCTGCCAGCGGTCAACCCTCCCGATGACCATGCCCTGGAGCTCACCGGCGTGCTGGTGCGTCCCTGGCAGCCGCCGCTGTCACTGGGGAGGGAGCGGGATGCCCATCCTCGGCGCCTTTCCAGCCTGGAGCCGGCCCTGCTGACCGAGCGCTGGGGGCAGCCGGTGTTGCCGGTGGTGCTGAAAACCGACGGCGGTGGCGATGGTTGGCAGCCGGTGGTAATGGGGCCGGAAAAGCACCTGGGCTACGCGGTGCAGTGGTTCACCATGACAGTAGCCATCTGGCTGGCAGCCTGGTGGTGGTATCGGAGGGGACATGAAGCATAAACCGGTATTGGCCCTGGTGGGGGTTTTTGTGTTACCTGTGGCGCTGGCCTGGCTGGTGCTGGCTCAGGGCTGGTTTACCCCCGGCGTGCGCGGTCACGGCGAATGGGTGGAAGGACATATCGATGCGGCGACGCAGTGGCGGCTGGTGCTGGTCACGCCTGCGCACTGTGATTACTGCGCGTCGGCCACCGAGCTGCTCAATAACCTGGATCTGGCCCTGGGTCGGGACGGGGACCGGGTCCGAGTGGAACAACAGGCCGCCGGTGAAGGGCTGGTGCCGGGATTTGTCTATATTGCCGATCCACCGGGCATGCTGGTGATGCGCTACCCGATGGGTGCGGACGAGGTGCAAAACCGCGAGACCGGCAGAGATCTGCTGAACGATCTGCGCCGGTTGCTGAAATATTCCCGGGCCGGCTAGGAGGTGCCATGCAGAAGCTTTGTGGCGTTGCCTTTATTCTGACCCTGGTGGTGGTGGTGTTGGGTGCCTGGACGCGGCTCACCGACGCCGGGCTGGGCTGTCCCGACTGGCCCGGTTGTTACGGCTTCAATTATGTGCCGGCCACGCCGGGAGAGCATGCCCTGGCCGCCGAGCGTTTTCCCGATGCGCCGCTGGAAGTGACCAAGGCGCGTAATGAAATGATCCATCGTTATGCCGCCGGTACCCTTGGGCTGACCATACTGCTGATGGCGGTGGGCTCGCTCAGGCGGGCCCACCGCCACTACCGGGCGCCGGCATGGCTGTTGCTGGCCATGGTCACGGGGCAGGCAACCCTGGGTATGCTCACCGTGACCCTCAATTTGTTGCCCTTCGTGGTGATGGGACATCTGCTGGGCGGCTTCAGCATTCTGGCGCTGCTGTTCTGGCTCTTGTGCCGAGGGCAGCGCAGTGCCCAGAGGCATTCACTGGATCGTAGCCTGGCGCCCTGGTTCTGGGCGGCACTGCTGGCGCTGGTGGTACAGATTGCCCTGGGAGGCTGGACCGCGGCCAATTACGCGGCCATGGCCTGCACCGAGCTGCCGGTGTGCCAGGGAGACTGGGTCGGCCAGTGGCAATGGAGCGCCTTTCACCCCCACGGCATGCCCGCCGAGACCTATCAGTATGGCGTGCTCAGCCAGGCGGAGCGGGCCACCATTCATGCCGCCCACCGGTTGTGGGCCATGGTAACCGTGGTGCTGCTGCTGGTGCTGGCGTGGCGGCTACTGCGCCAACCCGGGTTGCGCAACTGGGGAGTTATGCTGGCGATTATGGTCATGGTGCAGCTGATGCTGGGAGTGGCCAACGTGGTGTTGCACCTGCCGCTGTGGGTGGCAGTGGCCCATAACGGCGGCGCGGCCGTGTTGTTGCTGATTTTGACGGGAACAGGAACACGCCTGTGGCGTGGCAGGGAGGCAAAATGGCACGAAGCGAGTTACTGTCCGCCCACCGGACCCTGGTCTGGCGGGATTACTTCGCGCTGACCAAACCCAAGGTGGTGGCGCTGATACTGCTCACCGCCGTGGTCGGCATGTTTTTAACCGAGGCGTTGCCGTCTGCGCTGACGGTGTTGGCGTCCACCCTGGGCATTGGCCTGATGGCGGGGGGGGCGGCGGCCATCAACCATGTGCTGGACCGACGTATCGATCTCAAGATGGCTCGTACCCACCACAGGCCGGTGGCCCAGGGTAGAGTGGCCACCGGGCCGGCACTGGCCTTTGCGCTGGCGCTGTCGGCCAGCGGACTGGCAGTGCTGCTGGTGCTGGTCAATGCCCTGACCGCCTGGCTGACCCTGGCGTCCCTGCTGGGTTATGCGGTGGTATACACCGTCTGGCTCAAGCGGGCAACGCCCCAGAATATTGTCATTGGCGGCTTGGCCGGAGCCATGCCGCCACTGCTCGGCTGGACCGCGGTCAGCGGCGAGTTTCACGGGCATGCGCTGTTGCTGGTGATGATCATCTTTACCTGGACGCCGCCCCACTTCTGGGCCCTGGCCATTCACCGCCGGGACGATTATGCCAAGGCAGAGATTCCCATGCTGCCGGTGACCCACGGCATTGAGTTCACCAAAACCTGTGTGTTGCTCTATACCCTGTTGCTGACCCTGGTGTGCCTGCTGCCCTGGGTGGTGAGCATGTCGGGGCCGGCCTACCTGCTGGGCTCGCTGGCGCTCAATCTGCGCTTTGTGCAGTGGGCCTGGCGGCTCAAGTTTAGACCCGGGCCGCAAACCGCATTACAATGCTTCCGCTTTTCCATCAGTCACCTGATGTGGCTCTTTGTCCTTATTCTGGCGGATCACTGGATCGATTATGGCTAACACAAGCAAGCTGATTTGGCTGCTGGCACTGACCCTGCTGGTAGTGGGGACCCTGAGCGGTACGGCCTGGTACCAGGGCAGGAATACCCTGACCGAGGCGGCAGTGGTCTATCCCGAACCCCGTCCCCTGGCGCCCATGGCGCTGACCGACGCCGATGGCCGGCCCTTTACCGAGCGGCAGTTTCGTGATCACTGGAGTCTGGTGTTTCTGGGTTACACCTTTTGTCCGGATATCTGCCCCACCACCCTGGCGGATCTGGCCCGGGTTTACCCGCAACTCAGGCAACTGAGTGACAAGGCCCAGGTGGTGTTTGTCTCCGCCGATCCCGGCCGGGATACGCCCGATCGGCTCAAGGCTTATACCGCGCACTTCAGCCCGGAGTTTATTGCCGCCACCGCCGACCACAGCATCCTGATGCCGGCGGTGCAGCAGCTGGGGCTGATTTACGGTGTGCACGAGCGGGGTGAGCAGGACTACCTGGTGGATCATTCCGCTTCCATCGCCCTGATTAACCCTAACGGTGAGCTGCACGCGTCATTTCGTCCGGTGTTTGACGAGGGCAGCGGCATCCCGCTGGTGGATTCCCAACTGCTGCTGCAGGACTTCAAGCGTATCGTCGGCCGCTGGCGCGGCTGATGTTTTCACCTTCTTTTTCTGTTTGAGTCGTTCTTGAAAACCTCCTTTTTCAATGCCGCCCGGCATCGCCGGGTCTTTGCCCTGGCCCTGCCCATGGTGCTGTCCAACATCACCGTGCCGCTGCTGGGGCTGGTCGATACCATGGTGATCGGTCACCTGGAGCAGGCGTATTACCTGGGCGGCGTGGCGGTGGGTGCCACCATCATCAGCCTGCTGTTTTTTCTGCTGGGTTTTTTGCGCATGTCCACCACCGGGCTGGCGGCTCAGGCCTTTGGCGCTCGGGATGAGCAACGACTGCTAAGCGTACTGGCCCGGGCGCTGTTGCTGGCCTGGGGGCTTGCCTTGCTGCTGTTGTTGCTGCAAACGCCCATTATCGAACTGGCCTTTTCCCTGGCCGGCGCCAGTGCCGAGGTGGAAACCTATGGCCGCCAGTATGTGAACGTACGCATCTGGAGTGCGCCGGCGGCGCTCACCAACCTGGTACTGCTGGGCTGGTTGCTGGGCAACCAGAATGCCAGGGCGCCCATGTGGCTGCTGATCCTGGGCAACGGCGCCAATATTGTGCTCGATATCTGGTTTGTGGTGGGACTGGGCTGGCAGGTACAGGGCGCCGCCGCCGCCTCCGTGCTGGCAGACTACGCCGCCACCGCCCTCGGTGCCTGGCTGGTATGGCGTACCCTGGACCGGCGCGGGCTGCGGCCGGCCCCCGGGTTCTGGCGCGACGCCCTGAACGGCGCGGCCTTTCGCCGCCTGCTGGGGCTGAACCGGGACATTTTCATTCGGGCGCTGTGCCTGCAGCTGACCTTTGTCTTCATGACCTTTCAGGGCGCCCGGCTGGGGGACCAGGTGGTGGCAGCCAACGCCGTGCTGATGAACTTTCTGATGTTTATCTCCTACGGCATGGATGGCTTTGCCTATGCCGCCGAAGCCATGGTGGGTAAGGCCATCGGCCGGGGCAGCCAAGTGCGTTTTCGGCTGGCCTGTGGACTCAATCTGTTCTGGGGCGCCCTGGTGGCGGTGGCGTTTACCCTGGTGTTCGCCCTGGCCGGGGACGCCCTGGTGCATCGCATCACCACCATTGCCGAAGTGCGCGAACAGGCCGGCCGGTTCCTGCCCTGGCTGGTGGCCATGCCGCTGGTGTCCTGCTGGTGCTTTGTGCTGGACGGCATCTTTATCGGCGCCACTCAGGGCCGGGCTATGCGCAATATGATGCTGGTTTCCACCCTGGGGGTGTTCTTTCCGGTGTGGTGGCTTGGCCAGGGGCTGGGCAACCACGCCCTGTGGCTGGCCATGCTGTGTTTTATGGGGGCCCGGGGCTTGACCCTGGCTTGGGCCTGGTGGCAGCTGGATGGCCGACGCGCCTTTGTTCCCGACGTTTTGCCCGCGGAGAAATAACGCCATGTTTGAAATCGCCCTTTACGAGCCGGAAATCGCACCCAATACCGGTAATATCATGCGGCTGGTGCGCAACAACGGTTGCCGCCTGCACCTGATTGAGCCGCTCGGCTTTAGCCTGGATGAAAAGCGGCTGCGCCGGGCCGGGCTGGACTACGCGGATTACGGTCGGATTAGCGTGCATGAAAGCTACGGCGCCTTTTTGCAGGCCATGGCCGGGCGGCGCATCTTTGCCTGCACCACCAAGGGCAGCCGCCACCATCACGAGGTGGCCTATCAGCCCGGCGACGTGTTGCTGTTTGGTCCCGAGACCCGGGGGCTGCCCGAGGCCGTGCTGACGGAAGTGGCCCCCGACTTTCGAATTCGTATTCCCATGCAGGCCGACAGCCGCAGTCTCAACCTGTCCAATGCGGTGGCGGTGATCAGTTACGAAGCCTGGCGTCAGCAAGGGTTTGCGGGGGCCATTTCGGCCTTATCTTGAATAAAAATGACACGCAATTAATTGTGGTTGTTTATTGAGCAGTCTGGCCTACACTTGGTGACGGTATGTCGTCAACCAGGAGGAGAGTGCCATGCTGAACAGACGATTTAACTGTACCCTGATGGATGCCGAGCACCCAATGGCAAAAATGGTATTGCATCCCACGGGCGAACTGGAAGTGGATGTGGCCGAGCGGCGGCAGCACTTTTCGGTCGATATCGATCATGTACTGTTTCGCCGCAGTGAACAAAGCATGGAGCTGGTCTGTGAGGAAACGGCCGGTGTTCCATTTTGCCTGGCGCTGTCGGCTCAGGACGCCTTTGCGCTTTATCACCTGATGGAGGACAGCCGCGAAGAACTGGAAGAGCTGATGAGCGACCTTTAAGGTTCATCGGCGCACAAACAACAAGCACCGGGAAAACATCACGGCCGGTGCAGGTGAGCGCTATAATGGCGCAAATTCCTGCACCGGCCGACTCATGTCTTCATCCTATTCTCGCCTGGTTACCACCGCCGCCACGGCGGCCACCCTGGTGGCCGGCCTGCTTATCATCATCAAACTGGTGGCCTGGTTTTATACCGGCTCCGCCAGCATGCTGGCCTCGCTAACTGACTCGCTGCTGGATATCAGCGCGTCGCTGATTAACCTGATGGCCATTCGCTACGCCCTGGCGCCGCCCGATGAGGAGCATCGTTTCGGTCACGGCAAGGCTGAGTCTCTGGCCGGCCTGGCCCAGTCGGCCTTTATCTGCGGCTCGGCGCTGTTTTTGCTGTTCAACGGCGTGGCCCACCTGCTCAACCCGGCTCCGGTGGCCAACGCGGCCACCGGCATCGGGGTAACGCTGTTTTCCCTGGCCCTGACCGGCCTGCTGCTGCTGTATCAGCGTTATGTGATTCGGAAAACCCGGTCACTGGCGATTCAGGCCGATCAGCTGCACTATCGGGCCGACCTGCTGCTCAACCTGGCGGTATTGCTGGCCATAATGCTCTCCGGCTGGGGTTGGTATCGCGCCGACGGCCTGTTTGCGGTGCTTATCGGTGGTTATATTTTGGCCGGCGCCCTGAGAATAGGTTACGATTCCGTGCAGATGTTGCTCGACAGACGGTTGCCGGATGAAGAGCAAAAGCGCATTATTGAATGCTGTCTGGCGGTGGAGGGAGTGCAGGGGCTGCACGCGCTGCGCACTCGGCGGTCGGGCCGGACCCGCTTTATTCAGCTTCACCTGGAGCTGGATGATCACCTGCCCCTGGTGCGCGCCCACCGCATCGCCGACACGGCAGAGCGAACCCTGAGACAGCAGTTCGCCGATGCCGACATTATCATCCATATGGATCCTGTCTCGGTAGTGCCTTTCGGAAGCCGGTCCGAAAGCAAGTGAACATACATTTTAAACAAGGTTTACCCATGGAAGACGGCATACAATCCAGAACCTGGCTGCGCATTCGTGAAGAAGCCAAACGCATGATTGTGGAAGAGCCCATGCTCGGCAGCTTTTTTCACTCCACCATCCTTAACCACGACACCCTCAAGTGTGCCCTGAGTTTCATTCTCGCCAACAAGCTGGAAAGCCTGGTCATGCCGGCGATTTCGCTGCGGGAAGTCATCGAGGTGGCGCTGGACGAGGAGCCCGCCATTCTGGACATGGTGGCTACCGATATCTGCGCGGTGCAGGAGCGGGATCCGGCGGTTGAGCTGTTTTCCACCCCTCTGCTTTACCTCAAGGGGTTTCATGCCCTGCAGGGCTATCGCATTTCCAACTGGCTGTGGCGCCATGGCCGCCGTTCCCTCGCCACCTATCTGCAAAACCAGATTTCCGTGGTGTTTGGGGTGGATGTGCATCCGGCGGCCCGTATCGGCAAGGGCATCATGTTTGATCACGCCACCGGCATAGTGGTGGGGGAAACCGCGGTGATCGAGAATGATGTGTCCATTCTGCAGGGGGTAACCCTGGGTGGCACCGGCAAGGAGTGCGGTGATCGCCATCCCAAGATTCGCGAAGGCGTGATGATAGGGGCCGGTGCCAAGATTCTGGGTAATATCGAGGTGGGCGAGGGCGCCAAGATTGGTGCCGGCAGCGTGGTGCTGGAGCCGGTGCCGGCCCACACCACGGTGGCCGGTGTGCCGGCCCGGGTGGTGGGTCGGCCGGGCTCGGACAAGCCTTCCCTCGACATGAGTCAGAATATCTGACGCAGGGATTTGACCGAACCGGCATAATTTTGCGGCAAACGACGTTCCGCCCGGTGCGGCGTCTTGTTGTCGGTGCGGGCCCAAGGTATGCTCGGGCTTGTGGGCCGGATGGCCGGTAAACGTGAATTACAGGGGTTAGCACATGTCTTTTGATGTACTGGAAAAGCTGGAAGCCAAGATCCAGACCGCGGTTGACACCATCTCTTTGCTGCAGATGGAAGTGGACGAGCTGAAAGAACAAAACGGCAAGCTGGACGACGAAAACCAGCAACTGCGTCAGCAGCATCAGGCCTGGCAGGATCGCCTGCAGGCACTGCTGGGCAAGATTGATCAGGTGGAAGAAAGCGCCTGAGCGGGCATCGCGCACGCATAAAAAACGCCGGCGCTTGCCGGCGTTTTTTATGCGTGCGCACTCATGTCGAACACTATTCGATATCCAGCGCTTCCGGCGACAGAATAATGCCGGTGGTATCGGCGTAAAGGTGATCTTCCGGCAGGAAGGTGACGCCGCCGAAGTTGACCGGTACGTCCATCTCGCCAATGTCGTTGTCGTCGGCCCCCACCGGAATGGAAGCCAGCGCCTGAATGCCGATATCGGTGTCTTCCAGTGCGTCCACCTCGCGCACGCAGCCATAGCAGACAATGCCTTCCCAGCCGTTTTCCGCCGCGGTCTCGGCGATTTCGGCATCGATCAGCGCCCGGCGCAATGAGCCGCCGCCGTCAACCAGCAATACCCGGCCCACGCCGCTTTGCTTTACCGCCTCGAGGATCAATCCGTTGGACTCAAAGCATTTGATGGTGGAGATCATGCCACCAAAGGAGCTGCGGCCCCCAAAGGTGGAAAACATGGGCTCGACCACGTCGACCATATCAATGTAGGTATCGCACAGTTCAGAAGTATTGTATTCCATGGAGTCAGCCACGTCTGAAGACAAGGTATCTTCCAGTATAAGGGGGCGGGAGCGGTTTTCAATCACAATGATGTGACCGCTCCCGGAATCATATGAATCAGAGGATAAAGCGACTCAGATCCTCGTCTTCCACCAGATCCTTGAGGTAGCGATCCACGTAATCCGCGTCCACGGTAATGGTTTCACCAGACTTGTCTGAAGCTTCAAATGAAAGCTCATCCAGCAGTCGCTCCATCACGGTATGCAGGCGGCGGGCACCGATGTTCTCGGTGGTTTCGTTGACCCGCCAGGCGGCATCGGCCAGGCGGCGAATGCCTTCGTCGGTAAACTCGACATGCACATTCTCGGTGGCCAGCAGTGCCTTGTATTGCTCGGTCAGCGAGGCGCTGGGCTCGGTGAGAATACGCTCGAAGTCTTCGGTGGTGAGCGAGCTCAGCTCCACTCTAATGGGCAGGCGACCCTGCAGCTCGGGGATCAGATCAGAGGGGCGGGCCACCTGAAACGCGCCGGAAGCGATAAACAGCATGTGATCGGTGCGCACCATGCCGTGCTTGGTGTTGACGGTGCTGCCTTCGATCAGCGGCAGCAGATCCCGCTGCACGCCTTCCCGGGACACATCGGGACCGGAGCTCTCGCCGCGCTTGCAGATCTTGTCGAATTCATCGATAAACACGATGCCGTGGTTTTCCACCGCGTGAATGGCCTGCTCCTTCAGCTCTTCCGGATTGACCAGCTTGGCGGCTTCTTCCTCCACCAGCAGCTTGAAGGCATCCTTGATCTTCATCTTGCGCTGTTTGCTGGTATTGCCCGCCAGGTTCTGGAACATGCCCTGCAGCTGGTTGGTCATTTCCTCCATGCCGGGAGGGGCCATGATTTCCACACCCATCTGCGGTGCGGACACGTTGATCTCGATTTCCTTGTCGTCGAGCTGACCCTCACGCAGCTTCTTGCGAAAGATCTGCCGGCTGCCGCTGTTGTCGGCCTTTTCTTCCTCACCCCAGCCGTTGCGGGGGTTGGGCAGCAGGGCGTCGAGCACCCGCTCCTCGGCGGCTTCCTCGGCGCGGTGGCGGTATTTATCCATCTGTTGCTCGCGCACCATTTTCATGGCGATGTCGGTGAGATCGCGAATGATGGAGTCCACTTCCTTGCCCACATAACCTACTTCGGTGAACTTGGTCGCTTCCACCTTGATAAAGGGTGCATTGGCCAGCTTGGCCAGACGACGGGCGATCTCGGTCTTGCCGACGCCGGTGGGGCCAATCATCAGAATGTTCTTGGGGGTCACTTCCTGGCGCAGCTCGGGCTCTAGCTGCATGCGCCGCCAGCGGTTGCGCAGGGCAATGGCCACGGCGCGCTTGGCATCGGCCTGGCCGACAATGTGGCGGTCCAGCTCGTGGACGATTTCTCTCGGGGTCATTTCAGACATAATTCAATCCTGTTGCAGCGGCCCGCCTCAGCGGCCGTAGTCGAGTTCTTCGATGGTCTGGTTGCCATTGGTGTAGACGCAGATATCGCCGGCGATGGTCAGCGCCTTTTCCACGATATCGTGCGCATCCATGTCGGTGTTTTCCAGCAGGGCGCGGGCGGCGGACTGGGCAAAGGCGCCGCCGGAGCCGATGGCGATCAGATCCTGCTCGGGCTGCACCACGTCGCCGTTACCGGTAATGATAAAGGAATGCTTTTCATCGGCCACCGCCAGCAGGGCCTCGAGCCGGCGTAGGGCACGGTCGGTTCGCCAGTCCTTGGCCAGCGCCACGGCGGCGCGCTCCAGGTTGCCCTGATGGGCCTGCAGTTTGGCCTCAAAGCGTTCCAGCAGGGTAAAGGCGTCGGCGGTGCCACCGGCAAAGCCGGCCAGCACCTTGCCGTTGAACAGGCGGTGTACCTTGCGGGCGTTGCCCTTCATCACGGTATTGCCCAGGGAAACCTGGCCATCGCCACCGATAACCACCTTGCCGTTACGGCGTACTGAAACGATTGTTGTCACTATGAACCTCACTTGACGGTGTTGCCGGCCGGGCCGACGAGAATGTCATGTTCACGGAGATGGGGGCGAGTAAGAAAAACTTCAACCCTGTTGCCGGACTCTTGGCGTCAGGCCGGCAGCCATAGGTCTCATGCGAAGCAACGGTGGGGTTGCGCGGCCGTTGTGTCGGGGAAAATGTACGTCGTGGGCAATGCCACAGGTAGGAAAGGTTGGGATTCGCTGCGCCTATCGCCAACCTTGCCATTGGATTAAAGAGAAAGCGACTGTCAGCCCTGCAACACGATGCAGCTGGTGTTGATACGGCCCATTTTGTGTTTCTCCTGATCGGCCTTGCGCTTGCTGTCGTAGGGGCCCATCACCACTCGGTACCAGATGCCGTTGCTGCCTTCGCTGCGTTTGACTTCCGAGGCCAGGCCCTGAAAGGCGATGCGGGCCTTGAGTTGCTCCGCCTGTGCCGAGGAGCGGAACGAGCCGCACTGCATATAATAAATTTTGGGCGGAGCGGCATCGGGCTTCTTACGTTCATTGGCGGGGGTAGGCACACTCACCACCACTTCCTTGTTTTCCAGCTGCTCGATATAGCGCCACTTCTCCACCGGTTTTTGGTCGATGGGGTTGACCTTTTTGGCTGGTGCCGCCTGTTCGGCGGCGGGCTCGGCGGCTCGGCGGGTGTCCGCCGAGCCCTTGATCAGCAGGATCAGATAACCGAGTCCGGCCAGTAGCGTCAGGGCGAGCAGTATGGCCAGCCAGGGAGTACGCCGCTCCGGTGCCCGGCCACGGCTGGCGGAGCGCTGCTGGGTACCGCCCCTTTTTTTGGGCGGGCTGCGGCGAACGTAATCCCTGGCCATGGCTTACATGCGCTCCAGGGTATCGATGCCGAGCAGAGACAGGCCCTGCTGCAGCACCTTGGCGGTAGCGGCGCACAGGCGCAGGCGGCTGGCCCGGGCCTCGGCGGACACGCCTTCCTTGTTGATGGGGCAGGCTTCGTAGAAGCTCATAAAGGCGCCGGACAGCTCGTACAGATACAGGCACAGCAGGTGCGGCATGCCTTTGTCGGCCACCGATTTGACGGTGTCGTTGAACTGCACCAGCTTCTGGGCCAGGGCTTCTTCCGCCGGGGCCTCGATGGCCACGCTGCCGCTCAGGGCATCGGCGCTGACACCGGCCTTGCGGAAGATGGACTGCACGCGAGTGTAGGCATACTGCAGGTAGGGGGCGGTGTTGCCCTCAAACGACAGCATGTTGTCCCAGTCGAAGATGTAGTCGGTGGTGCGGCTCTTGGACAGATCGGCGTATTTCACCGCGGCCATGGCTACCCGTTTCGCGACCTGGGCCTTTTCTTCGGCGCTGAGATCGGTCTGCTTCTGTTCCAGCAGGGCGGTGGCACGCTCTTCGGCTTCATCCAGCAGGTTCACCAACTTGATGGTGCCGCCGGAGCGGGTCTTGAACGGCCGGCCGTCCTTGCCCAGCATCATGCCAAAGGCGTGATGCTCCAGGCTCATGGTGTCGGGGATATAGCCGGCCTTGCGCACTATGGTCCAGGCCTGCATCAGGTGCTGGTGCTGGCGGGAGTCGATAAAATACAGCGCCCGATCGGCACCCAGTTGCTCATAACGGTATTTGGCGCAGGCGATGTCGGTGGTGGTGTAAAGGAAACCGCCGTCCTTCTTGCGCACAATGACGCCCATGGGGTCACCGTCCTTGTTCTTGTATTCGTCGAGGTACACCACCAAGGCACCCTCGTCTTCCACCGCCAGGCCCTGTTGCTGCAGATCGGCGACGATGTCGTTGAGCATGGGGTTGTACATGCTCTCGCCCATGACGTTGGCCGGGGTCAGGGACACACCCAGACGGTCATACACGGCCTGGTTGTGCTGCAGGGTAATGTCTACCAGCTTTTGCCACATATTCAGGCAGTAGGCGTCGCCGCCCTGCAGTTTCACCACGTAGTTACGGGCACGTTCGGCAAAGTCGGGGTCGGCGTCGTACTGCTGCTTGGACTCCCGGTAGAATTGCTCCAGATCCGACAGGCCCGACGAGAGCACGTCCGGGTTTTCCTGCTCCAGCTTTTCCAGGTAGGCGATCAGCATGCCGAACTGGGTGCCCCAGTCGCCGATGTGGTTGGCGCGAATCACCTTGTGGCCGAGAAACTCCAGGGTGCGTACCACGGCATCACCGATAATGGTGGAACGCAGGTGACCCACGTGCATTTCCTTGGCCACATTGGGGGCAGAGTAGTCCACCACCACGGTTTGCGGCTGCTCGGCGGCAGGCACATTGGCGCGCTCGTCGGCCACCATGGCGTCGATCTGGCGGGCCAGCCAGGCACTGTCGAGGAAGAAGTTGATAAAGCCGGGGCCGGCCAGCTCGGTTTTGGCCACCAGCTCGGAGGCGGGCAGGTTGTCGACCAGCAGTTGGGCCAGGGCGCGGGGATTCTGGCCGGCGGGCTTGGCCAGCAACAGCGCCAGGTTGGTGGCCAGATCGCCATGGGCCTTGTCTTTGGTGCGGTCTACCTGGATGCGGGGCTCCAGCTCGGCAGGCAGCTTGCCCTGTTGTTTGAGAGTAGAGACCGTCTGCTCAAGCAGCGCTTGAATATGTTCTTTCATTGTCAGTTCACCAAAGTTTGAGACAAGGTCGAAGAAAACCCGAGGGGCACAAATTCTACTCATAACCAGCCTCAAAAACTACCGTTCAAGGCCGGCGCCGGCGCCTTGCTGAAAGCGTGGCCAGTCAGGGCGGGTCCCCTTGATGGTATGGCATGTTTGAAATCGGTACTCAAATTGCCCCCGGTGGCAAAGTAAGCGTTTCCCGTTCATGCTGAATAAAGCAACAAGGAGCGGCCCATGAGACTGGCACTGTTACCGCTGACCCTGCACCTGCTGCCGGAAGGCAGGGTGCCGTTGCGTATTTTTGAACCCAAGTATGTGCGTATGGTGGCCGAAGCCGGCAAGGATGGCAGGGGTTTTGGCATCGGCATGCTGGAAGAACCCGACGACGGCGGCAAGGGCGATCTTTACATGCTGGGCGCCCGAGTGAAAATTGTGGACTTCTATACCCTGGACGACGGCCTGCTCGGTATTACTGTGGAGGCCACCGAGCGTTTTCGCATACGCCGGCTGGAGCAGGAGGCCGACGGCCTGCTGCAGGCCGAAGTGGATCTGCTCGACAACTGGCGGTCCCGTTCACTGGCGCCGGTGGAGCAGGTGCTGGCCGACAAGCTGCAGGAGGTCTTTGTGGAATACCCGGAGCTGGCGGATCTGCATCCGGATCCCCGCTGGCAGGACGCCACCTGGGTGACCCAGCGCTGGCTGGAAGTACTACCCATCAAGAACGACTACACTCAGCTGCTGATGAGTGAACCCAGCTGCCACCGGGCGCTGACCTTTCTGCTGTCGATGATCACCCCCGAATCCCGCCGAGGCCAGCGGCACTGAGCCGGCGTTACCACAATTCCTGCGGATCCATATCCAGCGACCATCTTACCTTGCGGGCCGCCGGCAGCGTGTCGGCAATGGCCAGTGCTCGCCGGCAGGCACTGGCTAGGTCCCGCCGGTTACTCGCCTGCAGCAGCATCTGATAACGGTACTGACCGGCTTTGCGCTCCATGCGGGCGCTAAAGGGGCCCAGGCACAGCACGGAGGCGGGCAGGGCGGGAGCCAGCTGCTGTGCCAGGGGCACCAGAAACTCCCGGCAGGCTTCCCCCTGCGTGGCCTGACAGCGAAACAACGCCTGATAGCTGTAGGGCGGCAGGCCGGCCTGATGGCGCTCCTGCAGGGCGGTGTGGGCGAAATGGCGATAGCCCTGGTTGGCCAGATCCTGCAACAGGGCGTGATCCGGGTGGTGAGTCTGCAGTATGACCCGGCCCGGCTTGCTGGCCCGTCCGGCCCTTCCGGCCACCTGAATATACAGCTGGGCCAGCCGCTCGGCGGCCCGAAAATCCCCGGCAAAGAGGGCGCCGTCCACGTCCAGCATGGCCACCAGGGTGACGTCGGGAAAATGATGGCCCTTGGCCAGCATCTGGGTGCCGATCAGGATCTGGTACTTGCCGGCGCGAATGCCTTCCAGGTGCTGCTCAAAACTGCCCTTGCGCCGCGTGTTGTCCCGGTCAATACGAATGGTGCTGTACTGGGGAAACAACATGGCCAGGGCCTGCTCCACCTGCTCGGTGCCGAGGCCGGTGCCTACCAGATGGGTACTGCCGCAGTGGGGGCAGCGGGGCGGCCGGGCGCGCTGGTGATCGCAGTGATGACAATGCAGCCGGTTGCCACTCTTGTGCCAGGTGTAGTGGGCATCGCAGCGTTCACAGTCCGCCACCCAGCCGCAGTCGTGACACAGCAGCGCCGGCGCATAGCCCCGACGGTTGAGAAACAGCATCACCTGGTTGCCCTTTTCCAGTTCTTCGGCCATCAGCTGCTGCAGCTGGGGTGAAAGCCCGGCCTCCAGCTGTACGTGACGGCTGTCCAGCAACAGGTGCTCGGCCAGGGTGGCACTACCGGGGCGCTGGCTCAGGGTGAGCAGCCGATATTTGCCGCTGGCGGCATTGTGCAGGCTTTCAAAGCTGGGGGTGGCCGAGCCCAGCACGATGGGAATGTGCAGCTGCTGAGCGCGCAGCAGCGCCAGATCCCGGGCATGATAGCGAAAGCCGTCCTGCTGTTTGAACGAGCCGTCATGCTCTTCGTCGATAATAATGAGCCCCAGTCGGGCAAAGGGCGTGAGCAGGGCCGAGCGGGTGCCGATCACGATGGCGGCGCTGCCGTCCTTGCAGGCCAGCCAGGCGTCGAGCCGTTCTCGCTCGTTCATGGCCGAGTGCAGGGTACACACGGGTAGCGAAAAGCGGCGCTGAAAGCGGGCGATGGTCTGGGGAGTGAGGCCGATTTCCGGCACCATTACCAATACCTGCCTGCCGGCCTTGAGCACCGGCTCCATGGCCTGCAAATAGACTTCGGTCTTGCCCGAGCCGGTGATGCCTTCCAGCAGAAAGGGGCTGAAGCCCTCGGCCTGTTGCAACAGGCTCACCGCCAGCGCCTGCTCCGTGGTCAGGCGGGGTTTGCCGTCCTCATTGATGGTCACTTCACCGCGCCAGTCGGAGGGGGTGGGTAGGGTTTGCCGTTTTTCCGCCAGGCCTTTTTTGGCCAGGGCGTTGAGGGTGGCGGAGGTCACGCCCCGGGCTGCCAGCTCACCCGGGGGCATGGCCCCCTGAGTGAGCAGCGCCAGGGCCTGCTGTTGCTTGATGGCCCGGGCCAGGGGGGCGCTGTCACCGTCCAGGGCATGCCAGACTTCCACCGGCTTGTAGCCGGCGGGCTCGCCTTTGCGCAGCAGGGTGGGCAGAGCCTGAAAATACACTTCACCCGGCGGGTGCAGATAATATTGCGCTGCCCAGGCCAGCAGCTGACGTTCGGCCCCACCCAGCACCGGGGTGTCGTCGAGCACGGCGGTGACCGGCTTGATGCGGGAGAGATCAAACTCGGTGTGTTCGGGATGGGACACCACCAGCCCCACGAGGGTCCGGTTGCCAAAAGGCACACTCACTCGGCAGCCGGGAGCAGGCAAGGGTTGCGGGCAGAGGTAATCGAATTCCCGACGCAGCGGAACGGGCAGCACAACCCGCAGCAAAGCCTGTTGCGCCTGTGGGGATGTTGCTGGTTTTTTCATCCGCATTTTCCTTGCCTGAAAAAAGGCGATCCTATATTATTCGCACCCTTCACAAAACGTGTATCACTCGTGTGGTGTCTGGCTCAGGATCAGATAGCGACACGGCCTACTGACAGAGGTTGTCCATGAAACAAGGTATCCATCCGGAATACAAAGAAATTGTTGCCAAATGTTCTTGCGGTAACGAGATCAAGACCCGCTCTACCCTGGGCCATGATCTGAACCTGGACGTTTGCTCAGCTTGCCACCCCTTCTTCACCGGCAAGCAGAAGATCGTTGACACCGGCGGCCGTGTTGATCGCTTCAACAAGCGTTTCGGCATGCTGGGCAGCAAGAAGTAAGCTGCTTCGGTTTCGAAAAAGCGCCTGCGGGCGCTTTTTTGTTGCCCGTTATTTGCCTCCTCCCGCTTTCTTTACCATGGTTAACCGGCCTGCCTGAATCCGGTGCGTCGACATGTTGCTTCGACTCTGTGTTGCCCTGCTCGTTTTTTCTCCCTTCTCGGCGGCCTTCGCCTGTCCACAATTCAGCCAGTATGAAACCGTGAATGTTAAAAAAGTAATAGACGGAGATACTGTCCTTCTCTCCGATGGTAGACGCATTCGCTTTGTGGGAATAGATACACCGGAATTATACAAAAAGGGTCTTTTGGCCCCCGAGCCGGGCGCGCGGGCGGCCCGGCGCTGGCTGCGCAATAAAATACCAGAAAGGAGTCAAATGAAACTGGTTTTTGCCATGGAAAGGCGTGATGATTATGGGCGCCTCTTGGCTCATCCCCTGACCGCAGACGGTCGGCTGCTGGTAAAAAGCATGCTGACGGCGGGCCTGGGTGAGCTGCTGCTGATCCCGCCCAATCACGGCTACTGGCACTGTCTGCTGCAGGCAGAAAGCATAGCTTACGGCCGACGGCTGGGGATCTGGTCGCAAAACCTGCCGCGGGTGCCGGCGCGCACCGGCTGGCAACGGCTGCGGTTTCAGGTGCACGAGGTGCACCAGGGTCGCGGCGGAGTGACCATACGGGCCGCGGGTGGACTTAAGGTTCGCACCGGCAAGCGTCTGTCCGCGCAATCTCGTCGGGCTCTGGGCCGGCTGCAGGCCGGCGAGCACCTGTTTGTGCGTGGCCATGCGCGAAAAACCGCCGATGGCTGGCTGCTGTGGATTAACCATCCCTGGCAGTTTCACCGAGAAAAATAGCGGGATCAGGCTGGGCAAGGTGAAAAAAGTTGATTAGTATCACATTGTATAAACATTGTGATAAACTTGTTCACAGTGTAATCGAATAAATGTCTACAATCGCATCAGGGTACTTGCAAAATGACCGACTTCCGTCAAAAAGCGCTCGACTATCATGCTTTCCCCAAGCCGGGCAAAATCTCCGTTGAAATCAGCAAGCCGGCAGAAACCGCCAAGGATCTGTCCCTGGCCTACAGCCCGGGTGTAGCCGAGCCGGTGCGCGAAATCGCCGCCGATCCGGAAAACGCCTACAAGTACACCGCCAAAGGCAACCTGGTCGCGGTTATCTCCAACGGTACCGCCATTCTGGGTCTGGGTAACCTGGGTCCGCTGGCTTCCAAGCCGGTCATGGAAGGCAAGGCGTTGCTGTTCAAGCGCTTCGCCGGCCTCGACTCCGTGGACATCGAAGTCAAGCACCGCACCACCGAAGAGTTCATTCAGACCGTGGAAGCCATCGCCGACACCTTTGGCGGCATTAACCTGGAAGACATCAAGGCCCCCGAGTGCTTTGAAATCGAGCGCGAGCTGATCGAACGCTGCAACGTGCCGGTATTCCACGACGACCAGCACGGCACCGCCATCGTGACCGCCGCGGGTCTGATCAACTCCCTGGAAGTGCAGGGCAAGGACATCGCCGAAGCCCGCATCGTGTGCATGGGCGCCGGTGCCGCCGCTGTGGCCTGTATGGAGCTGCTGATCAAGTGTGGCGCCCAGCGTGAAAACATCTACATGCTGGACCGCAATGGTGTGATCCACACTCGCCGTGACGATCTGAACGAGTACAAGGCGCTGTTTGCTAACAACACCGACAAGCGTACCCTGGAAGACGTGATCACCGACGCCGACGTATTTGTGGGCGTATCCGGTCCCGACGTACTGCCGGCCGAGGCCGTCAAGCTGATGGCGCCGAACCCGGTTATCTTTGCCTGCTCCAACCCGGATCCGGAAATCAAGCCCGAGCTGGCTCACGCCACTCGTGACGATCTGGTCATGGGTACCGGTCGTTCCGACTACCCCAACCAGGTGAACAACGTACTGTGCTTCCCCTTCATCTTCCGCGGTGCCCTGGACGTGCGTGCCACCCGCATCAACGACGAAATGAAAGTGGCCGCCGTTGACGCCATTCGTGCCCTGGCCAAGGAGCCGGTTCCCCAGGAAGTGCTGGTTGCGTCCGGTTACGACTCGCTCGAGTTCGGCAAGGACTACGTGATTCCGAAGCCGATGGATCCGCGCCTGCTGCCGCGCGTTGCCCGCGCCGTGGCCGTGGCTGCCGTGGAGTCCGGTGTGGCCCGCATCGCGCTGCCGGAAAACTACATGCAGGACTGAGTGTCGGCCCATGCATGAAAAAGGGGAGCTTCGGCTCCCCTTTTTGATCCCTTTTTTGTGAGGGGAAAGGCGTGAGGGGAGAGGGGTGGATACTCTTTATACCAATCCCCCTTAATCCTCACACCTTACTTGCGGCGAGTCAGATAGACCCCGGCTTCCATATGGTGGGTGTAGGGAAACTGATCAAACAGCGCAAAGCGGCTGATGTGGTGGGTCTGACCCAGGGTGTCCAGGTTCTGGCGCAGCGTGTCCGGGTTGCAGGAGATATAGACGATATTGTCGTAGTCCTGCACCAGTTTTACGGTGTCTTCGTCCAGTCCGGCCCGGGGCGGATCCACCAGTATGGTGTTGCACTCGTAGCTTTGCAGATCCACGCCTTTTAACCGGCGAAACTCGCGTACGCCACGCATGGCCTGGGTGAACTCTTCCGCCGACATGCGCAGTATGGTGACGTTGTCGATGGCATTTTCGGCAATGTTGTACTGGGCCGACTTCACCGACGAGCTGGAAATCTCGGTGGCCAGCACGCGGCGAAAGTTTCGCGCCAGGGCCAGGGAGAAGTTGCCGTTACCGCAATACAGCTCCAGCAGATCACCACTGGCTCCTTGAGTCACGTCCAGGGCCCAGGCCAGCATGTGCTCGTTCATACGACCATTGGGTTGGGTAAAGCTGTTTTCCACCTGCTGGTAAATGAGCTCTTTGCCGGCCACGTTCAGCCGCTCCACCACATAATCACAGTCGTGCACCAGCTTCTGCTTTTTGGCGCGGCCGATAATATGGGCGCTGATGCCTTGTTCTTTCAGCCGGGCGCGCAAATGCTGCACCTCGGCCTGCCAGTCTTCACCGAGCTGGCGATGGTAGAGCAGGCTGATCACCAGCTCGTTGCTCAAAGACGACAGAAAGTCCACCTGAAACAGCTTGCGGCGCAATACCGGGTTGGGCTTGAGCGCCTCCAGTAGCAACGGCATGGCGGTGTTAATCAGGCGTGAGGCGGCCGGGAACTGCTCAACCCGGTATTTTTCCCGCGAGGCCTGGTCGAACATGATGTAGTAGAGGTCATCGCCTTCGTGCCACACTCGAAACTCGGCCCGCATGCGGTAATGCTCGGGCTCGGACGCAAACACTTCCAGCCGGGGCGGGCTAAAGGGAGCAAAGGTCTGCTCCAGCCGGGCGGCCTTTTCGTCCAGTTGGGTCTGGTAGCTGTGCGGGGTGACCTGGGTGCTCATGACGTGCCTCACTTTAAAACGGAGCGCAAATTCTACGGGTTGTAGTGAATTTGTCCAGTTGGCCGGCCTGTGCTGGTGGCGGTGAGGGCTTTTTGCCAGACTGAGTGCCAGTATTCAGACTTCAGGAGCAAGCCCATGCGGCGACCCAAGCCGGACGATTTGCGGGAGTGGTGTTACCCCTTTATTTATGAAACTCGTCTGACCTGCAACTACGAAATTCTTACCGACGAACTGTGCTGCCATATTGGCGTGGTGCTGGCGGCGCTGCCTGAGGGGTGTGATGACATACGGGCCGATCTCGAACAACTGCAGTCGCTGATTTATAACCTGAACGGCTCGGTGCGGGGTAGAAACGGCATTTTTGAGCAGGACATCAAGTGGCTGAAAGGGCGTTACAGCCATTATCAGCAGCAAACCGAGGGCAGGGTCACGGGCTTTGTGTTGCCACGGGGGCCGGCGCCGGTGCCGCAGTTGCACCTGTGCCGTTGTACCGGCAAGAAGATAGTGCGCATGCTGGTGCGGTTGGAGGAAGAAGGCAGGCGTTTCGCAGAAACCCTGCCCCGTTTTGCCAATGTGCTGGCCAACTTCTTCTTTGTGCTTACCGTGGCCATCAAGGCCAGGCTCAACGTGGAAGAGGTGCCCTATATCAGCGTGAACTACTGAGCCTTGGTTGGCTGCCGGTAAGGGTTTTCCGGCAGCTGGTCGGGCCGAAGCGGTGGCCGGCGGGCGCCTTCCTTTGGTCCGTAGGCGGTGCTCAGGTAGTCAAGAATGGTCTCCTCGGTCTGGGCATCAAAGGGCCACAACCCCTGCTTTTCCTGCATCCAGCGGATCAGAGACAGCCAGTGTTCCCGGCTGCCGCTGTTCTGGGTGACCAGCTTGGGTGAATGACAGGCGATGCAGTTGTTGCGCACCGTCTCCCAGCCCGGGGCGATAATAAAGCCGGTTTGCGGGTCCAGCTCGGCGGCCGACGCGGGCGCCGCCGTCAGGCCTAGCAGCAGCGCCAATGCAGCTGTGCGTATCATGCTCACCTCCTAGACAATTTGCACCGCAATGCGATGGCAGGCGTTGTTGAGGTACCCCTTGGGGTTCCAGCCCGGCACTACCATGGGCTGAGCCTGGCCTTCGCTGTCTACCGCTTTGGCCCACACCTCGTAATAGCCCTTCTCGGGAAAGGTCAGCTCGCTTTGCCAGTGCTGCCAGGCCAGCCGGTTGGCCGGTGCCCGCAGTTCGGCCTTGTGCCAGGTGGCGCCAAAGTCGATGGACAGATGCAGCTCGGTCACTTCCAGATCGCCGGCCCAGGCATGGCCACGGACCTTCAGTGGCTGGCCCAATTGGTGACTAATACCGGTTTTGGGAAAGGTGATCAGCGACTTGATTGGCATGGATTCGATGATTTCCATGTCTTCGTTCGGCACTTGAGTGCCCGGAGCCACCGGATATTTGGGCACACTGTAAGAGGGCGCGGCCATCTTGTTGCCGTCGTGAATCTGGTTGCGAATCACGATCTTCTTCAGCCACTTGCCCGAGGTAGAAGCGGGCCAGCCGCCGCACACCAGCCGCAGCGGGTGGCCGTTGAGTACTGGAATGTCTTCATCGTTCATGGCCCAGGCAATCAGGGTTTCGTCTTCCAGCGCCTTGGACATGGGCACTCCACGGGAAATGGCCGCCTTGCTCGGATCCCCACTGGGGTGCAAATCACCACCGTAGTAGCCAATGTAAACGGCGTCTTTCTTGATGCCACAGGCTTCCAGTACGTCCCGCAGGCGCACCCCGGTGAATTTGGGGCTGGCCACGGCGCCCGTGGTCCACTGGTTGCCGCTGGCTGCCGGCACGTATTCACTGCGGCCGTTGCCGCCGCACTCCACCGTGAGTTGATAGCTGTGATGCTTAAAGCGCTCCTTGAGCTCGGCAATGGTAAAGGTGGTGGGGTTCTCGCAGGACTCGCCGGCGATCTCCAGGGTCCATTTATTCGGATCCAGGGCTTCTATGTTGGGCAACAGGCCATTGTTGCGCACAAACATGTGTTTGGCCGGAGTGATTTCGTCATCCAGCAGATGAGGCGGGGTTTCGGCGTTAATGGGCCTGTCGTTAAGAATGGTCAGCCCTTCCTTGCCGGGCAGGGTAAAAGGCTCGTCGGACTGGGCAAAGGCCGCCGGAATCAGCCCGGCGGGCATGTTTTTGGCAAAGGGAATGCTGGCTCCCAGCGCCGTGGCCATGGCCAGCAGACCGCTGCGTTTTAAAAAACCGCGCCGGCTGTCGGGGTCGGTTTCCCGGCCCCAGAGCTGCTCGTCGGCCTTGATGGGATCTTCCCGGTAAAGTTCATGCAGCCCTCGCTGCCGTGGCTTCTGGTCGTGATTTGAATCGCTGGCCATGGTGTTCTCTCCTTGTTACGTGTGGCAATGACAAAGACCCGAATGAGCAGGCTATCAAAGGGTGGAAGGTTAAATATATGTGATATTTATGTAATTGGGAGGGCGCTCATGTTTTACAGGCTAGTTTTCGATGCGTTTAGTCTCATTAATCATGCATATACATGCAGTTAACCTTTTCCTATAATTCCCGCGCTTTGGTGCCGACAGGCGTAAACGGGAATCCGGTGCAAATCCGGAACTGGCGCGCAGCGGTAAGAAGGAACGAAGGCGACACGGAAAACTCCAGGCACTGCCGCAAGGTGGGAAGCCGTCGCCCTAGGTGAGCATTGGCTCGTGCCTTCAAGTCCGAAAACCTGCCAAAGAGAGAGTCACAAGGCCTGTGGGCCTCACTACGCGAACTAGGGAAGAACATGTCCAACAAGCTGTTGGCAGCCGCTTTGCTGCCATGGGCCGCCTTTGCCCAGAATTCAACCGATCCCACCTCTATCACCATCTACAACCGGGTAGAGCAGCCGCTTACCAGTGCCCTGGCACCGGTGGAAGTGATCACCAAGGCCGATATTGAACGCCGCCAGCCTCGCTCCCTTGTCGACCTGCTGGAAACCCTGCCGGGCATGCAGTTTGGCAGCCAGAACGGTGGCATTGGTCAGAGCAGCAGCCTGTTTGTGCGCGGCACCAATTCCGATCATGTGCTGGTGTTGCTGAATGGTCGTCCGATGGCGCAAATGGTGTCCAGCAATGTGGATTTCAGCCAGCTGCCGGTCAATAACGTGCAGCGTATCGAGTATATTCGGGGCCCTCGCGCCGCTATCTATGGCTCCCGTGCCATTGGTGGCGTGGTCAATATCATTACCACTTCACAGGTTAATGATGCCACTGTGGGCGTGACCACCGGCAGCAATGATTACTATGCCGCCAATGCTTCAATCAACCAGTGGGTTAGCGATGCTACTCGCCTGCAGTTGGCGACCGGCTATCGGGAAACCCGTGGGTATGATGTTGTACCTAGCAACAGTCAGAACGACAGGGATGGCTTTGACAGTAAAAACCTGACTTTGGGTATTGAACATCAGCTGAATCAGAATTGGACACTGGATGCCAACTTTAACGGCTGGGAGAACAATCTGGAATATGATTTTTATGAGCCGGTTTGGGGTACACCTGGCTCAGATAAAAATCATACAGAGGCCTATCAGTTAGACACCGGACTGAAATACACGAGTGACCAATTATCCGGTCAGCTTAATGCCAGCTACGGTGAGTATGAGTCCGAAGACTGGAATAAGGAGAGTGGTCGACATACTGCCAGCATTACCAACACGTCAACAACACGGCTTGATGGATTGGTTCAGTACCACTATTCCGAGCAAGGCTATGTTTTGACCGGTATGGATTGGGACAGAGACCGACTGAAAGCAAAAACTACGGGCACGCGTGCTCCTGACCGAGATAATACCGGTGTTTACGCATCTGTGTATCATACCTGGGCACCAGTATCCTTTGAGTTGACGGGACGAGTAGATGATAACGAGCAGTTTGGTACCCATGATACTTGGCAGAGTGCATTATCTTTGGCTCTTCCCATGCGGCACAAGGCAACCCTGAGTTATGGCACGGCCTTCAAGGCACCGACCTTCAGTCATCTGTATGGGTTCGGTGGTAACAAGGATCTGAAGCCCGAAGAGTCTGAAAACTGGGAGTTTGGCCTGGCCGGCGACTACGAGCTGATGGATTGGCAGGTTAACTTTTATCGCAATAAAATCGATGACCTGATTGTTTATCAGGGCGGTTACATTAACTCGACCAAGAATACCGATGCACTCATCAGGGGCATTGAGTTGGTTGCCAATGTTGAAACCGGGCCTGTACATCATGCCTTTAGTTATGATTACACCGATGCCGAAAATGAAAACAATAACGGTCGCCAGCTGCTCCGTCGTGCCAAGCGCAAATTCAGCTGGACCGGTGATATAGATGTAGCGAGTGCCAGTCTGTTTGCTCAGGTGCTGTATGTGGGAGAAAGAACAGATGTTGGCGATGTAATGTTGCCCTCTTACACCATCTGGAATATCGGAGCCCGTTATCCGCTCACCAGCAACCTGACCCTGAACGGCAAGGTAAACAACCTGTTCGACAAGGACTATCAGGTAGTTGATGGCTACGATGCCCCCGATATGGAGTTCTACGTCGGCGTCGACTACCGGTTCTGAGTGAGTGATATTCTTCACGCCCTAGAGTTGGCAGGGCATGAAGAAGGACAAGGTGTTCCCAAAGCCAACCGTCGATGGCAGGGATGCCATCGTCGAGCATGCATGGGCGAGCTTGCTCGCTAGTACCGAGTTTGTTGCCTGATCGAACTTCCTGTGAAAGTTCGCAGCAGGCGACAAGCGAAAGTGGCACTTAATGCTGCGTGTTGGTGTGGGATACCTTGTCCTGATTGATGCAAGCCGGCCCTTGCGCCGGCTTTTTTCTTTTTCAGCCGTTGGCGTTATCATGACGCCCTTGCACAGCGAGGGCAGCCAGTGGCAAATATTCTTATCTTCGACTCCGGCATGGGAGGCCTTTCCGTCTACCGGGAAGTCCGCAGGTCTTTGCCAACGCACCAGTACTTCTATCTCTTCGATAACGCCTGCTTTCCCTATGGTGAGCTGGGCGAGACACGGCTGGTGGAGCGGGTGCTGGAGCTGCTGACTAACTTTGTGCCAAAACATGACATAGACATTGTAGTGATCGCCTGCAACACCGCCAGCACCCATGTGTTGCCGGCCCTGCGTGAGCGTCTGCATATACCTGTGGTGGGCGTGGTGCCGGCCATCAAGCCGGCGGCGGAATATTGCCGTTTGCACGGGTTTACTCATATTGGCCTGCTGGCCACGCCGGGCACGGTGTCCCGCAGTTATACTGCCGAGCTGGTGCAAAGTTTTGCCGCCGATATGCAGGTATCCATGCTGGGTACCACCGAGCTGGTAAAAATGGCGGAAGACAAGCTGGCCGGCCTTCCTGTCGATATGACCAGGCTTGCCCGCGTGCTGGCTCCCTGGCGAAGTGATGACGGGCCCAGCGCATTGGTGCTGGGCTGCACCCATTTTCCGCTGCTGGCCCAGGAGCTGAGCCAATGCCTGCCAGGAGTGCAACTGGTGGACTCCGGCCAGGCTATTGCCCGGCGCGTGGCCAGCCTGTTACTGCAGGCGCCCGCAGCCGAAGCGGGCGATGAGCAGGGAGTGTTCGGGCACGTTTACTGCACCGAACTTACCGCAAAAGCGCAGGCTCAATCAGGGGCTTTTCTAGGTGAAGGCTTCGCGGGGTTGAAGACCTTCGTGATTTGAGGCCGCTTATGACGCGGCTTCGTTATCACCGTCGTCGTCCTTGCGCTCATTGGCCTCCCGCACCTTGAGGGTACGCTGCTGAAATTCGGTGTCGTTTAGCGCGGTCCTTGCCGCTTCCGCCGCGTCTGCCGGCATCTCCACAAAGCCAAAGCCCCGGCGTTTGCCGGTCTGCCTGTCTTTCATCAGGCGCACCGACAATACCTGCCCAAATTCTTCAAACAGGCTTCTTACCGTGGCCTCATTGGCCCGGTAGGGCAGGTTACCCACATAAAGGGTGGTGGTCGCCAGGGTTCCGGCCGCCGGCGACTGCACCAGCAGT
This sequence comes from Oceanimonas doudoroffii, assembly GCF_002242685.1. Lineage (NCBI taxonomy): Bacteria > Pseudomonadati > Pseudomonadota > Gammaproteobacteria > Aeromonadales > Aeromonadaceae > Oceanimonas > Oceanimonas doudoroffii. The sequence goes on along the minus strand of NZ_NBIM01000003.1, from coordinate 640 downwards.
GGCACCACTATGCCGCCCAGCAGCACGCCCAGCGAAAAGAAGAGGCCCAGGTAAAAAGAAGACGATGCCCAGGTGACGAGGGCCAGGCCCGGTACAGCCAGCAGCATGGCCAGCAGAACAGCCTGAACGGGAACGGGTTGCTGAAATACTTTCATTGATGATCGCGTCTCGAAAAATGAAAAAGAATAAATCACGCCGCAGGTTCAGTCCGGCGTATCGATCACAGCATAGCTTCAATCGGGCATCCTGACCCGGTATCTGTTTTGGCTGCGGTGTTTCCTTGCCATCATGCCTCCCAAAAGTGAATGAAAAATGTACTCGTGGTTATTCCAATCCTTACATATTGTGTATAACTCTGTGGTTAATATGTGATTTTGCTGGGTTGTTGAGCTGTTGGTGCGAAAGGGCGAGTTTTTTACAAAAAAGCCCTTGCGCAAAATCGGCGGCTCCCTATAATGCGCCCTCACTGACACGGCGGAACACGCCGACGGTCACAAGGGTTGAAACAACACGAAACAAAGTTTGATTCAACGCTTGACGAACACCAAGGATTGCGTAGAATACGCAGCCCTGACCCGCTGAAGGGTCAACGCTCTTTAACAATTTATCAAGCAAACTGTGTGGGCACTCGCAGGATGTT